>JBPCVS010000119.1:0-4505 GCA_051010295.1 Parvibaculales bacterium
AATCGTGCCGAACGTTATTCGGTGGTGGCGCGTCTGCGGGGGTTGGAAAACTCATTGGCGGCGGCACACCGCAGCCATGATGCAGAAACGCGGCGTTTGCAAGATGAATTGCTGGGCTTGTTGCGGCAAGTTGCCGATAATGAAACAGAAGTCGGTGAGTTGGAAAAAGAGGTTGATGGCGAGTTGAGCCGTCAACGCGCCACCCGCGCCGACCCTTTGGCCTTGATGCAAATTCGCCAACGTTTAGCCGAAACACAAGCGCGTTATATTGTTCTCATTATGCGTGCCGAGTCGGCACGTATGCAAGGCTTGGCGCAGGCGGGTGATTTGGCGAGCACATTGGGTATTACTCTTGGAGCAAGTGGATGTTAGAACGCGAAAATGAGGGCAAACCTCAAGATGGACAACAAGGCAAGGCACAAGATGCCAATGATGCCAATGATGCTAATAAAGCCAATGAACAGGCCAATGAACAGGCCAATGAACAGGCAGGCAAAAATGGTGCGTCAAATGGTTCATCTGGTGATAGCCAAGAATATATGCGGCATTGGTTTTGGGGGCCGGTGCTGGCTTGTCGCAAAGTCTATGGGCAAGTGATTGCCGCTTCGGTATTTATCAATTTATTCGCGCTGGCTTCCTCGCTTTACATTATGACGGTTTATGACCGCGTTATTCCTAATGAGGCGGTTGAAAGCTTGTGGGCTTTAACGATAATTATGTTTGTGGTGCTGCTTTTTGATTTTATTATGAAAATTATTCGCGGCCAATTTGTTGATGCGGCGGGCGCACGGGTTGACCGCATTATTTCTGAAAAATTATTCACCCGCATTGCGCGGCACGATATTACGCTCAACAAACAAGCAACTGGCGCATTGGCAAACACGGTGCGCGAATTTGAAACCCTAAAAGAAGTGATTGGCTCGGCCAGTTTTAGCGTTTTTGCCGATTTGCCCTTTGTGTTGTTGTTTTTGGTGGTGCTGTGGATGATTGGCGGGCCAGTGGCGGCTGTTCCAGCGATGATTGTGCTTGGTGTGGTGGGTTTTGGCTTGATTTTACAACCTATTATGCGCCGCCTCACCCTATCAGGCATGATGCAGGGGCAGGGCAAACAGGCCGTTATGGTGGAAATGATTTCAGCCCTTGAAACGATAAAAACAATGAGCGGTTTATCAATGTTGCGCCAACGTTGGCTACAATCGGTGGTCAATCAGGCAGTCGCCAATCGTAAAACCCGTTTTACCTCTCAGCTTACCCAAACCGTCACCCAGTTGGGGCAACAATTAAGCCAAGTCGGTATTGTTGTTTATGGTGTGTATCTGATTGTTGATGGCTCGCTGACAATGGGTCAATTAATTGCTTGTGTTATTTTGTCAGGCCGCACATTAGCCCCGCTTGGCCAGTTGACCCAATTATTGGGGCGGATGAATCAGGCACTTGCCGCCTATCGCAATCTTGGCGAAGTGCTGGCGGGCGAAACCGATGAGGAAGAGCGTTCTGGCCGCTTGCGGCGCGAGCAACTCAATGGCGATATTTCGGTGCGCCATGTGCAGTTTCTCTATGAAGGCCAAGAAAACGCAACTTTGCAAGATGTTAGTTTTGAGATAAAGGCAGGCGAGCGCGTGGCTGTTTTGGGGCGCATTGGTTCTGGTAAAACGACAATTTTACGGCTGATAGCGGGGCTTTATAAGCCTCAACAAGGCATTGTGATGATTGATAATGCTGATGTGCGCCAAATTCGGCCAGATGATTTGCGCCGCAATTTGTCTATTGTGTTTCAAAATCCGACATTATTTTCTGGCACAATTCGGGAAAATTTATTGATGGGCGCGCCCGATGCCAGCGATGCCGATTTGCTGGATGCTGTGCGCTCTTCTGGTTCGGAAGAGTTTATCGGCACTCTGCCGGGTGGTTTTGATTTTCCCCTAACCGAGCGTGGGCGTGAGCTTTCTTCTGGTATGCGGCAATCGCTTTCTATTGCCCGTGCGCTGATAGCCAAGCCTTCCATTTTATTGCTAGATGAGCCGACTGCCTCGCTGGATGCTGGCACAGAGCAAGCATTGGTGCAAAAACTTGATATTGCGACACAGGGCTTGACGACAATTTTTGTAACCCATCGTGGATCAATGTTGCAAATTGCCGATAAAGTTATGGTGGTAGAAGGTGGCCGTGTGGCGGCTTTTGGACCGCGTGATGAAATTTTGCAGAAACTGCAATCGTCGGCGCAAAGCCAGCAGCAAACCCAAACTCAAACCCAATCTGTGCAGGCGCAGTCGCAAGACCCGCCTGAACAAAAATGATATAGAAGCAACAGGTAAAGCTAATGCAAAATAAATTTATCGCGTGGATAAACAAAGTTAAAGCCCAATGGCTGGCACACGGCACACATATTGTGTCCAATAGGGCGGCCTATCTAGCGGCAGGCAAGCAACATTTTCTGGTTGGCCTATCAATTTGCCTATCGGCCTTGCTGTGGGTGGCAAAAAAGCTGAAACTAGATAAAGCTTTTAACAGGTTTGTCGCCACCCCATTGGGGCAAAAAATGATGGCGCGGTTGCACCACACTATCGGCGTTTATCGCAAATTAACCAGCCCACCGCCCGACCCGCTTATGGCGGCGTTGGCAATGCAGGGGCAACAAATTGATATTGATGAAGACCCGACCGAGCTGCATGGCAATAAATTATTTATGATGATTGGGGCTTTTGTCGTTATTGCGATTTTGTGGGCGGCTTTTACCGAACTTGACGAAGTTGTGCGCGCCGAAGGCGCGGTTGTGCCGCCATCTTCTGTGCAGTTGATACAAAATCGCTTGCCCGGCAGTGTGATTTCTATCAGGGCGAAATTGGGCGACAGGGTAGAAAAAAACCAAGTGCTGTTTCGGTTGGAAGATGAAGATGTGATTGCCAATTTTGATGATAATGAAATTGCGCGCCTAGCGGCAGTGGCGCGGGTGGTGCGGCTGTCGGCGGAGGCCGATGGCAAAGAAGAAATCGCGTTTCCCGAATGGATGGAAAAACAAGCACCCGATGTTGTGGCCAATGAGCGCGATGTGTTTAACAAAAGGCGACAAGCATTAGAGACGCGCTCTGTGGTTATTCGCCAGCAAATCCGCGAGCATGATGCCATGCTTGAGACGCTTAATAAAAAGGTTGATATTTTTAAGCCATTGGTTGAAGCAGGCCATGAGGCGCGGCTGGTATTGGTGGAACTGCAAGGTGAGCGCGACCAGATGGAATTGGCCGCCCAACGTGCGCGTGATGAATATGATGCAACGCTTAGTAATTTTCGCGCCGAGGCGGCACGCGAATTATCCGAAGTGCGCGTGCAGGCCGACCAAGCGGGGGCGCGTGATGATGCGTTCCGTGCCAAAGTGCGCCATGCTGATGTGCGCGCTTCCACCAATGGCGTAATTTCTGCAGTGCATATCAAAACGGTTGGTGCGGTGGTGCAAGCAGGCACAGTGATGGCAGAGATTGTGCCAGATGAACGTTCGCTTTTGGTGCGCGCACGGGTGTTGCCGCAAGATATTGCCAGCGTGCATCTTGACCAGTTGGCTCATGTGTCGCTGTCGGCCTATGATGCGGCACGGTTTGGCAATTTGGAGGGGCGGGTGCAACGCATCTCTAGCAACACAACGCAAGAAGACCCTGCTATGTTGCCCTATTATGAAACGATTATTGAAATCCCCGACCCGCGTTTTTCAAAACGTTCAAGAGAACCAGTAGCGATTGTGCCGGGCATGACGGCAGTGGTTGATATTGTTGGCCGCAAACGCACAGTGCTAAACTATATTTTCACGCCACTGCAACGCGCCGCTGGCGTGGCTTTTCGTGAAAACTAAGTCAGCCTGCTAAAATCAAATAAAGCCCCCGCGCAATCAACAATGCGCCAAGCGTGAGCATAATGCGCTGTGTCCACGCAAAAAAAGTGGCATCGTGCATTTTATCCAAAATGCGTTTGCCCAAAATTGTGCCAATAATAGTCATCACCAGACAAGCCGCCAAAAGCCACGCATTCGGCCAATCATCGGCTGAGGCAGTGGCCACAATGCCGCCAAAAAATACAATTTTTGCCAGATGACCAAGACTTTGCCCAATGGCTTTGGTGGCAACAACTTGATGACGCGTGAGGGCGACGCGCTGAAAAAACACATCAAGCAAAGGCCCGCCCACCCCAGCAATCAAATTGGTTAGCACCACCACAAAGCCCGCAAAAATTGGCATGGCAGGGCGCGTAATATCAAGCGCTAAAGATTTTGGCACAGTAGCCGCAATATAAGGCAACGCGCCCAAAGCAATCATCACTGTGGCGCGCTCAGGTGTGTAGGCCAGCACCAATAAAGCCGCCATCGCCAGCCCTGTGCCAATGGCAAATTGAAAAGTGATTTTCCAATCAATATCGTATCGGTTCAAATAAGCGCGATAGCCATTTGAGGTGAGCTGAATGAGCCCGTGCAACACCATCGCCGCGCCAACCGATAAGATATTGGCCAGCAATGCCATCAG
>JBPCVS010000120.1:0-3774 GCA_051010295.1 Parvibaculales bacterium
CCAAAACGATGCCGCCAACGCGCCCAATAATGGTGACCACATATTCAGCCGTGATGGTGTCACGGTGCTGGTTGATGATATGTCGCTGGCCTATATGGAAGGTGCAGAACTTGATTGGGTTGATGATTTGATTGGCGCGGCATTTCGTGTCAATAACCCGAATGCAACAGCCGCCTGCGGGTGCGGCACTTCTTTTGATATATCGTAAATTATGAAACTGGCTTGTTGGAATGTTAACTCTGTCAATGCAAGGCTGGCCAATTTGTTGGCATGGCTAGAAAATGCCAAGCCTGATATTGTGGGTCTGCAAGAATTAAAATGCCAAGATGAGTCTTTTCCGCGCATGGAGGTAGAGGCTTTGGGCTATAATGTCGCCACCTATGGGCAGAAAAGCTATAATGGTGTGGCTTTATTATCAAAATATCCACTGGAAGATATAATTTACGGGCTGCCCGATTTTGCCGATGAGCAGGCGCGTTATATTGAGGCTGTCGTCTCCACGCCTTCAGGCGCGTTGCGGGTGGCCTCGCTTTATGCACCTAATGGCAACCCGGTTGACAGCGATAAATATAATTACAAATTAAACTGGATGGCGGCGTTGGAAACCCATGCCCAAAATTTGCTGGCACATGAAGAGGCTTTTGTGCTGGCGGGTGATTTTAATGTTATCCCCAGCCCTGCCGATTGCTACGACCCGCTGGCATGGGAGGGTGACGCGCTTTATCGCCCAGAAACGCGCACCGCTTTTCGCCGTCTTGTTAATCTTGGTTTGATTGAAGTGATTGGCACAATGGCGGTAACAGGTGACGATACTTATAGTTTTTGGGATTATCAAGCGGGCGCATGGCCAAAAAATAATGGTATTCGCATTGACCATCATTTGCTAAGCCCATTAGCGGCCGATGCGTATGTGCGGTTTGGCATTGACCGCCACACGCGTGATTGGGAAAAACCTTCCGACCATGTGCCAGTTTGGATTGAGTTGGATATTTAATCTATAATCTATACTTCATAATCTATTGAGGGCGGCTTGCAATTTATCGCGGCGGGCTTCTTCTTCATTGAGGCGGCTACGATTTTCTGCCACCACATCTTTGGGGGCTTTGGCCAAGAATCCATCATTGTTTAACTTGTTGCTCAGTTTCTTAATTTCGCCCTCCACTTTGCCAATTTCTTTTGTTAGACGGGCGCGCTCGGTGGCAAAATCAATAACATCGTCCAAAAGCAAAGCCAGTGTTGTGTCGCCCACGACACTTTGCACCGCGCCCTGTTTTGGTGGCGTATCAGGCGTTGTAACTTCCGATAAACGCGCTAGTTTTTGTAAAATTTGCCCATGCTCTTTAAGGCGTGTTTTAATCATTTGTTTGGGCGCAATCAGCATCAGTGAAATTTGCGCACTGGCTGGCACATTAAGTTCGGCGCGAATGGAACGAATTTCACCAATCATCGCAATCAGCCAATCAATCTGGGCATCGGCACTGCTATCAATTAATTCACTATCCAAATTTGGCCACGCATCAAGCATTAAATCAGCTTGCCGTGTGCCAGTTTTGTGCCAAAGCTCTTCCGTCACAAAAGGCATAAAAGGGTGCAACAAATGCAAAGCCTGTTCTAATGCCCATCGGCTGGCCGCTTGTAAATGCTTTTTCTCGGCGGTGCCTTCTTTTTGCAAAATCGGCTTGGCCAATTCAACATACCAATCACAAAAACTATGCCAAATAAAATGATAAACATGATTGGCCGCGTCATTAAAACGATAATTTTCCAGTGCTTGCGTTACAGCATTTTGCGTGCGCACCGCCTCGCCCACCAACCATTGCGTTAAAGGCGTTTGCGCTTGTGCAGGGTCAAAATCATTGGCCGTAAAACAGCCATTCATTTCGCAAAAACGCGCCGCATTCCACAATTTTGTGCCAAAATTGCGATAGCCCGCCACGCGGCTTTCGCTCAATTTAATATCGCGCCCCATCGCGGCCATCGCCGCCAATGTAAAGCGCAACGCATCAGCCCCATAAGTATCAATCAAATCAAGCGGGTCAATCACATTGCCTTTGGATTTAGACATTTTCGCGCCCGCTTCATCGCGCACCAAAGCGTGAATATAAATTGTATGAAACGGCACTTCCTCCATAAAATGCAGCCCCATCATCATCATTCGTGCCACCCAAAAGAAAATAATATCAAACCCTGTCACCAGCACATCGGTTTTATAATGTCGTTTTAATTCGGGTGTTTGTTCGGGCCAGCCTAAGGTAGAAAATGGCCAAAGTGCAGAGGAAAACCATGTATCAAGCACATCTTCATCACGGGTTAAAGAGGTCGGTGCGCCATAATGCGCGTCTGCTTTTGCTTGGGCTTCAGTTTCACTCTCAGCCACAAAAATTTTGCCATCGGGGGCATACCAAGCGGGAATTTGATGCCCCCACCAAAGTTGCCGCGAAATGCACCATGGCTGGATATTTTCCATCCAATCAAAATACGTTTTTTCCCAATTTTGCGGCACAAATTTGGTATCGCCCCGCTTGACTGCCGCCAATGCAGGCTTGGCCAATTCTGCCGCATTCACATACCATTGGTCGGTTAGCCATGGTTCAATAATTTGGCCAGAGCGGTCGCCAAATGGCACCATCAACACATGGTCATCAATTTTATTTAATAAGCCCAGCTTTTCCAATGCCGCAACAACGCGCTCACGTGCCGCCTCGCGTGGCAAGCCGTGCCAGCTTTTTCTATCGTCGGCTGGCATATCGTCAAAAGCCGCATCGCTCAAATCAACACACGCATGTTGGTCAAACATATTGATAAGTGCCAGATTATTGCGCTTTCCAACTTCAAAATCATCAAAATCATGCGCCGGGGTTATTTTCACCGCGCCAGAGCCTTGTTCGGGGTCAGCATAGCTATCAGCAATAATCGGAATTTTGCGCCCAACAATCGGCAGCACCACATTTTGCCCAATCAGATGCGAAAAGCGCGTATCATCGGGGTGCACCGCCACGCCGCTATCGCCCAACATGGTTTCTGGCCGTGTGGTGGCCACCGTAATATGGCCGCTACCATCTTCTAATGGATAGTTGAAATGCCAAAGATGACCGATTATTTCGCGAGTCTCAACTTCAAGGTCAGAAATCGCGGTCAATAATGCGCAATCCCAATTTACCAATCTCTTATCTTTATAAATTAAGTCTTGTTCATAAAGTGTTATGAATGTTTGTAAAACAGATTTAGATAAACCCTCGTCCATAGTAAAACGTTCACGGCTCCAATCGCATGACGCACCCAGCCGCCGCAACTGGCGGGTGATGGTTGACCCGCTTTCCTCTTTCCATTGCCAAACCTGTTCAATAAAAGCCTCACGGCCTATTTCGCGGCGGTTTTGCTTGCCGCGCTCTGCCAGTTGGCGTTCTACCACCATCTGCGTAGCAATGCCGGCGTGGTCTGTGCCAACTTGCCACAATACATCGCGCCCACGCATACGTGCAAAGCGGCACAAAATATCCTGTAATGTATTGTTGAGCGCATGCCCCATATGCAGGCTACCTGTAACATTGGGCGGTGGAATAACAATTGTATAGGGGGCGGCATCGGGCACCCGCCCTGCTTCAAAACAGCCGTTTTTTTCCCAATTTTCATAAATCCGCGCTTCCAGCGCAGCGGGCGTATAGGTTTTATCAAGGGCAGTGTCGGACATGTTAGCTTGGCTTTACAGTTTTGCTAGTGCTTTTCTGGATTTGGCAAATTGGCCATAAGCCCCTGTAATTCTTGGCGCACCAG
>JBPCVS010000121.1:0-18039 GCA_051010295.1 Parvibaculales bacterium
AGTGTAATTTAAGCAAATTCCAGCATGACATCATCAACCGCCAGCTTGTCGCCCACCGCGCAAAGCACTTTGCCGATGGTTACATCTTTTTCGGCGCGCAAGATATTTTCCATTTTCATCGCTTCCACCACTGCCAAAGCTTCACCCGCTTTAACATTTTGGCCTTGCTCAACCGCCAATGACACCACAATGCCGGGCATTGGGCATAGCAACATTTTGTCGCTATCGCCCTCTTGTTTTTGGGGCATGTGCTGCATCAAAGCTTGCGCTTCCAATGTGCGTATGCGCACCTCCACCGCCGCCCCGCCACCGGTTAAGCGATAGCCCTCAATCAATGTATCCACCGCAAGGGCGATAGGTGCATGATTGACCTTGCCTCTAAAAAACATTTGGCCGGGCTGCCAATCGCTGTCCACCACATAATCATCGCCATCAATTTTAATCGCGCTCTGCCCAGTATAAGAGCCATGCGCCACCAATAGCTGGTCATCAATTTGCACCACTTTTTCTTCTGGTATTTTTTCTGGCAGGACAAAAGCCTGTGCGCGCTCTGTCAAAACCCGCCGCGATAGGCGGATTTGTTGCATATAAACAGCAATCGCCGCCAATACAGCGCGCCGTGTTTCATCACGCGGCGCACCTGCAAAACCATCGGGATATTCTTCAGCAATAAAAGCCGTCGTCAACGCACCCTCGCCAAAACGCGGATGCCGCATTATGGCCGCCAAAAAATCAATATTGTGGCGGATACCATCAATGCGAAAATTATCCAGCGCGTCCGCCATCGCTTCAATCGCCACCTCACGGCTGTCACCATGCGTCACCAATTTTGCAATCATTGGGTCATAAAATAGCGAAATCTCCCCGCCTTCATAAACCCCCGTATCATTGCGAATGGTGATGCCATTTTCCAGCTTTTCTTTTGGCGGACGATAGCGCACCAGCCGCCCCGTAGAGGGCAAAAAGCCACGATATGGGTCTTCAGCATAAACGCGGCTTTCCATTGCCCAGCCATTTAGCTTGATGTCTTTTTGTGTGAGTGCCAGCTTGTCGCCATCGGCAATTTTTATCATCTGCTCAACAATATCAATACCTGTGATAAGCTCGGTCACGGGGTGCTCTACCTGTAGGCGCGTATTCATTTCTAAAAAATAAAAATTGCGCGCCGCATCAACAATAAATTCCACCGTGCCTGCTGAAAAATAATCTACTTTTTTGGCCAATGCGACCGCCTGCTTGCCCATCGCTTTACGGGTTTTCTCATCCAGAAAAGGGCTTGGTGCTTCTTCAATCACTTTCTGGTTACGGCGTTGAATAGAACATTCGCGCTCGCCCAAATAAATAATGTTGCCCTGTTTGTCGCCCAAAATTTGAATTTCAATATGGCGCGGCTGGGTGATAAATTTTTCAATAAAAATGCGGTCATCGCCAAAACTGGCCGCCGCCTCATTTTTAGATGATTGAAAACCCTCGCGCACCTCGGCCTCATTATGCGCCACGCGCATGCCTTTTCCGCCGCCCCCTGCCGATGCTTTAATCATCACTGGAAAGCCAATTTCATTGGCAATTTTGACCGCCTCATCGCCATCACCAATCAGCCCCATATAGCCCGGCACGGTGCTAACACCAGCAGAATCGGCAAGCTTTTTTGAGGTGATTTTATCGCCCATTGTCTCAATCGCCCCAATGGGTGGCCCGATAAAAGCAATACCTGCCTTATCTAGTGCTTGTGCAAAATCTTTATTTTCACTCAAAAACCCATAGCCGGGATGCACCGCCTGCGCCCCACTTTGCTTAACCGCATCAATAATTTTATCAATCACCAAATAGCTTTCAGTGGCGGGTGATGCGCCAATATGAATGGCTTCATCAGCCTCGCGCACATGCAAAGCTTGGCTGTCAGCATCGGCATAAATGGCAACCGTTTTAATGCCCATTTTTCGGGCGGTGCGAATGATGCGGCAAGCAATTTCACCACGATTGGCTATAAGAATTTTATCAAACATATCAATTACCTATAGTGGAATATTATCATGTTTCTTCCACGGGTTTTCAAGCTTCTTGGTGGCTAATAAAGCCAATGCCCGCGCCAAACGAAACCGCGTATTATGTGGACGAATAACGTCATCAATATACCCACGCTCGGCAGCCACAAAAGGATTCAAAAAGCGGTTTTCATATTTTTTGGTGTGTTCGGCAATCACCGCATCATTACCAATATCTTTGCGGAAAATGATTTCCACCGCCCCACGCGCCCCCATAACGGCAATTTCGGCGGTTGGCCACGCATAATTAACATCACCGCGCAAATGTTTTGATGCCATCACATCATAAGCCCCGCCATAAGCTTTGCGCGTAATCAGCGTCACTTTCGGCACAGTGGCTTCGGCATAAGCAAATAGTAATTTTGCACCATTTTTGATAAGGCCGCCATATTCTTGTGCGGTGCCGGGCAAAAACCCCGGCACATCAACAAAAGTGATAATTGGAATTGAAAAACAATCGCAAAAACGCACAAAACGAGCGGCTTTACGGCTGGCATCACTATCCAACACACCCGCCAGCACCATCGGTTGATTGGCGACAAAACCGACTGTTTTGCCTTCAATACGGCCAAAACCCGTGATGATATTTTTAGCAAAATCGCGCTGAATTTCAAAAAAATCAGCCTCATCAACCACTTTCAGCACCAGCTCATACATATCATAAGGGATATTTGGGTTTTCGGGGACCAACGTATCCAATGACATTTCCACCCGCTCGCGCCCATCAAAGCTGGCACGTGCTGGCACCTCAGAGCGGTTTGACAAAGGCAGAAAATCAATCAAGCGGCGCATTTCCACCAATGTCTCAATATCATTATCATAAGCCCCATCGGCCACCGCAGATTTGGTGGTATGCACTTTCGCACCGCCCAATTCTTCGGCAGTCACTTCTTCGTTAATCACCGTTTTCACCACATCGGGGCCGGTTACAAACATATAAGAAGTGTTGCGCACCATAAAAATAAAATCGGTCAGCGCGGGGGAATATACATCACCGCCCGCACATGGGCCCATAATCACTGTGATTTGCGGAATAACGCCAGAGGCCAATGTGTTGCGCTGAAACACTTCAGCATAACCGCCAAGTGCGTCCACGCCTTCTTGAATACGCGCCCCGCCCGCATCAAGAATACCAACAATCGGTATGCCATTGCGCAAAGCCATATCTTGCACTTTGTTAATTTTTTTTGAATGTGCCAGCGACAATGAGCCGCCAAAAACGGTGAGGTCTTTAGCATATACATAAATCGGGCGACCATTCACCGTGCCCCAGCCGGTAACCACCCCATCACCGGGAATTTTTTGCTCCTGCATATCAAATTCATGGCAATCATGCACAACCAGCATGTCAATTTCTTCAAAACTACCCGCATCCAATAGCAGATTGATACGTTCACGGGCAGTTAGTTTACCGCGCTTATGTTGTGCATCAATGCGCGCCTCGCCACCGCCCAATCGGGCAGTCTCGCGGCGTTGTGCAAGTTCGGCAATAATATCACGCATGGTGCTGTCTCCCTTTTATTTCTTTTACACTTTACTTTTAGCTTTAGCCTCATCTATCAGCAAGTGCCGCAAAATAACGTCCCAAAGCCAAAATTTCGCTATGGCGATGCGCCAACCGCTCGGTTATTTCCGCATCACGCCCCCATTCTTCCATTTGGAAAATATCATCTAATTGCGATGCTTCATAGGCCGTTTGCACATTGATTTCAGACTCAGCCAGTGCCAAAGCCAAAATTGCCGACCCCAAAAGCGGCGCACCAAAAGCCAATCCAGTCAACCGAAAAATATCATCACCGACACTATCAATCAATCGGCTTTGCGTGTTGGCGGGCTGTGGTGCTGGCACAATTCCAGAAGTCACAACCAAAGATAACCCAAAACGCGCTTTTGCCCAACCCAACAATGGTGTCCATGTTGCCTCTTGCCGTTTAACCAGCTTTTCTGGGTGGGTCGCACGATAACATAATAAATCTGACAATCCATAGGCCGCAAAAGCTTTGGCTGTTTCGGCTTGTGTATGTTGCACGCGGTCAAGGGCAGTCGCCACCAGCCGCATCACTGGCATCAAATCAGGTTTAATCGTGTCGCCTTGTTGCTGCCATTCCTCGCCGACGCGTTGCGCCAATTTTTGCGTTGGACAGAAAAGCGTTTTCTTGGCTGGCGTTTTGAGCAGATGCTCATCTAACGCAATGGCAAAGCCGCCATCTATCGTCACAACATTGACATTCTCAAAAAACCGCTTCACCGCATGCCACCCTTATATCCGCAACATAGCGGCCAGCTCATCGGGTTTGTGCGCAATCGCATCAGCCCCGCCCTCTTCCATTTCATCAATATCTTGATACCCCCATGCCACACCAATCGCATATACATTGGCCGCTTTCGCCATCATCATATCAAAGCTGGTGTCGCCCACCATAATTGTATTGGCGGCAGTTGCGCCACATTCATCCATCGCAGCCAGTAACAAATCAGGTGCGGGTTTTCCCACCCCATCATCAGCACTTTTGAGCGCGCTAAAATATCTACGAATATCATAAGCATCAACCACGCGATTAAGCCCGCGCCGCGATTTCATCGTTACAATCGCTAAAGCAATATCAGTTTGGCCACCCAGCGCACAGATTAAATCATACATGCCGTCAAACATCACCTGCCCCCGATCATTTTGCTGATTGAGACTGTGATAGGTTTCACGAAACAACAAAACCAGCTCATTTAATGTGGCTTCATCAACATCGGGTGCGTGGCGACGCATGGCCGCCTCAACGGGCAAACCAACATTGCGCAAAATCTGTTTGCGCTCAACCGCCAAATCAAAAGCCGCCAAAGCTTTGCGCGTTGCCGTCACAATCGTTTGTTGGCTATCTACCAATGTGCCATCGCAATCAAAAACAATTAACCGCATGTCAATCTCCTGCAAATAGCGGTGCGGCAGGGCTGTCGCCATCCGCCTCTTCCAATTCCAACTGCGCCCAGCTTGCCGCCATATAATCAGTCAATGGCGCAACACAAGACAACCTACCGCCAGCTGGATGCGCCATCATAATAGAACGCGCATGTAAATGCAGTTTTTTTGGCAAAATACCGCCTATTTCTAGTGGCTCGCCAGATTTTGCACCGCCGCGATATTTGCCATCGCCAACAAGCGGATGCCCAATGGCGGCCGCATGAGCGCGAATTTGATGCGTGCGCCCGGTATGCGGACGAAAAGCCAGCCAGCTAAATTGTTGGCCAATACGAGTAATCAGCGCGTAATCGGTGTGGGCTTGCATGGCATCAGCACTATCAGCACAAACTGGGCGCACGCGCTCACCACCCGCGCCTGCCGCACGTTTGGCCAATGGCACAATAATTGAGCCCTGCGCAGGGCGCGGCACACCATGCACCAGCCCCCAATAAATTTTTTCAACCGTCTGATTGGCAAATTGCCGCGTTAAAAATTGCGCGGCTTTTCGGTGGCGCGCCAACAATAAAATGCCTGATGTATCGCGATCCAGCCGATGCACCAGACGCGGTGTTTCTTCGGCATCAAATTTAAGCGCGGGCAAAGCCGCATCAATATGGTTATGCGTTTTGCTGCCGCCCTGCACCGCCACCCCTGACATTTTGTTGATAATCAGCACATCGTTATCACGATGAAGCACCGCTTGGCTTAATTGCTTGGCTAAATCTTTGGGAACAGGCGGTGGGCGGTTGGTAGCATCGCTTTTATCACTTTTATTATGATGCACTTCTGGCGGCACCCGCACCCGTTGGCCTTCTACAATGCGCATATTGGCTTTGGCACGGCGACCATCTAGCCTTATCAATCCACGCCGCAACAAATTTTCTAGCCGCGCTTGGCTTAGGGCTGGATAATGACTGCGAAACCATCTATCAAGCCGCAATCCATCTTCGGCCGCAGCAATTTTTTCAAGCACCACGCCACTCATGACAACACACTACGCATCAACGCATAGCCCGCCATAAAACCCAACACCGAAAAAATCACCGAACCGCTTATATAGGCAACGGCATAGAAAATCTCACGGCGTTCAAAAAGTTGAAAGACTTCCCATGAAAAAGTAGAAAAAGTTGTAAAGCCACCAAACACGCCAACCACCAAAAATAAGCGCACATTATGCGCCACTATTTCCGCCATATAGGGCTGGCGGCTCAACCAACCGACAACCCCGCCTAACAATAATGAGCCAATAACATTGACGCTAAAAGTCGCCACAAAAAAGCCCGACATATTATGCAATAGCAAATTTATGCCATAACGCGCCATCGTGCCGAGCGCGCCGCCTAGTGCTACAAATATAAATGATGCCATTGACATAATTTCCCATACCCTTATAGCAAAAACACGGAAAAATTGCATTTCCGTGTTTTAATTTAAGCCAGATTTTAATTCAAAAATTTCCCAAATTCTAGTTTTCTTCATCCGCCGCCGTTTCAATCGCAACCGGGCCAGAATCTTGGCCACGTGCTTCTGGGTCGCGGTCAACAAATTCAATCACCGCCATTGGCGCATCATCGCCATAGCGATAGCCAGCTTTTAACACACGTGTATAACCGCCAGCACGGTCGGCATAACGGGGGGCCAAAGTGTCAAATAATTTGGCCGTATGGTGGGCCTCCAATAATTGTGCATTGGCACGTCTCCGCGCACTCAAATCGCCTTTTTTGCCCAATGTAACCAGCTTTTCAACAAATGGGCGCAACGCTTTGGCCTTGGGCAAAGTGGTGATAATTTGCTCATGCTTAATCAGCGCACCAGCCATATTGCCGAGCAAAGCTTTGCGGTGGCTACTGGTGCGGTTTAATTTGCGGCCTGCTTTAGCGTGACGCATGGCGTAACTCCTCTATTTCCAAAAATGATTAGTAATTTTCTTCAAACCGCTTGGCAAGGTCTTCAATATTTTCAGGCGGCCAATTCGGCACATCCATACCCAAATGCAAGCCCATCTCAGCCAACACTTCTTTAATTTCATTCAATGATTTACGGCCAAAATTGGGTGTCCGCAACATCTCACTTTCCGATTTTTGAATAAGGTCGCCAATATAAACGATATTATCATTTTTAAGGCAATTAGCCGAACGCACTGACAATTCCAACTCGTCCACTTTTTTGAGCAAAGCAGCAGAAAATCCAGTTTCCTCAAGTCCGGAGGTTTCTTCAACTTGGGCTTCTGGCTCTTCAAAATTGATGAAAGTCTGTAGCTGGTCTTGCAAAATACGCGCAGAAAGAGCCAGCGCATCTTCGGGCGTTACAATGCCATTGGTTTCAATATCCATTGTCAGCTTATCATAATCAAGCACTTGGCCTTCACGCGTATTCTCAACATTATAAGAAACGCGGCGCACAGGGCTATATAAACTATCCACTGGAATAAGCCCAATCGGTGCGTCCTCTGGTCTATTTTTCTCGGCTGGAACATAGCCCTTGCCCGTATTGATAATAAACTCCAACCGCACTTCGGCCTCTTCGTCCAATGTGCATAAAACCAAATCGGGGTTTTGAATTTCAACATTAGCGGTTTCTTCAATATCGCCTGCCGTCACAACGCATGGGCCAGATTTATTGAGCGTTAGCCGTTTTGGGCCTTCAGCATCCATTGAGAGAGCGATTTTTTTAATGTTAAGCACAATATCCGTCACATCTTCGCGCACACCAGCAATAGAAGAAAATTCGTGCAACACACCATCAATCTGCACAGCCGTTACTGCCGCACCCTGCACCGATGATAACAGCACCCGCCGCAACGCATTACCAAGCGTTAAGCCAAAGCCACGTTCAAGCGGCTCGGCTATTATCCGCGCTTCGCGGCCAGCATTATGGCCTGAGACAATATCCAGCTTGACTGGTTTAATCAATTCTTGCCAATTTTTTTGTATCACTTTGCAACCCCTTATCAAAAGCGTGTCATTAAAAACGTGTTAGGCTTTATTTTCTTATATTCTTTATACTCTGCGGCGTTTAGGCGGGCGGCATCCATTATGCGGAATGGGCGTTACGTCGCGAATTGCGGTAATCGTAAAACCCGCCGCCTGAAAAGCCCGCAAAGCACTCTCGCGCCCCGAGCCCGGCCCACGCACATAAATTTCCAATGTTTTTACGCCATGTTCCATCGCTTTTTTGCCCGCATCTTCAGCCGCCACTTGCGCAGCATAGGGCGTTGATTTGCGCGACCCCTTAAAGCCCATTGAACCAGCAGACGACCAGCTAATCGCATTGCCCTGCGCATCAGAAATAGTGATGAGCGTGTTATTAAAAGTTGAGTTAACATGCGCCACACCTGAAGAAATGTTTTTGCGTTCGCGGCGGCGCACCCGTGTTTTTTCTGTAACCATAATCAATCCCCCCGCTATTTCTTCTTGCCAGCAATAGCGCGTGCTGGGCCTTTGCGCGTGCGTGCATTGGTGTGGGTGCGTTGCCCACGCACGGGCAAATTGCGGCGGTGGCGTAATCCGCGATAAATGCCCATATCCAGCAACCGCTTGATATTCATTGATGTATCGCGGCGTAAATCGCCCTCCACCATATAATCGCCATCAATGGTTTCACGAATTTGAATCACTTCCGCATCGGAAAGTTCGCTCACCCGACGTTCATCGGGAATCCCCACTTTTGCGCAGATTTCCTTTGCCTTTGTGTCGCCAATGCCATGAATATAAGTCAAGGCAATCGCAACCCGCTTGGCGGTTGGGATATTTACACCAGCAATACGCGCCACCTGCTTCTCCTTTGTGCCGTTTCCTACATTCTTCTCGGCTAATATACCGAAAACCTAAACCCTTAGAATTGTGCGAGTTTTCGTTTTTTTTCTCGTTTTTTTCTGTCGGCCAATTTTTTGCGTTAATGAAGCGGGGATTATATAATTTTTTACCCGCCAGTCAAGCCGAAACCAAGCCAAGTCCACAGTTTATAATGTTGCCAGCATTTCCTTAATTTGTGTTGTCACAACATCCACCGCCTGCATGCCGTCCAATGTCTTCAAAACACCCTGTTGGGCATAAAAATTCACCACTGGTGCGGTTTGCGCCTCATAAACTTGCAATCGGTGGTGCAACGCCTCTTCCGTATCATCTTCGCGGGGGTTTTCGGGGCTTTCAGCGGCGCGTTTAAGAATACGTTCAATCAGCATTTTGGGGTCAACCGCCAATTCAATCACCGCATCCAAGGTTAGCCCCTTTTGCTGGAGCATCGCATCAAGGGCTTCTGCTTGGCGCACATTTCTTGGAAAACCATCCAAAATAAAGCCCATTTTACAATCATCAGCCTCAATACGCTCGGCAATAATGCCCAGCACAATCTCGTCAGGCACTAAATCGCCCCGCGCCATAATATCTTTGGCTTGCAGCCCAATCGTGCTTTTTGCCGCCACCGCAGTGCGCAACATATCGCCAGTTGATAATTGCGGAATTTTATAGGCTTGCTCAATGTTAGCGGCCTGGGTGCCTTTGCCTGCCCCGGGTGGGCCCAAAAATATCAGCTTCATCGGGTTTTGCCTCCGCCCAGTTTAGACCGCTTAATCAGGCCTTCATATTGATGAGCAAATAAATGCCCCTGCACTTGGCTAACCGTATCCATCGTTACACTCACCACAATCAGCAAAGATGTGCCGCCAAAATAAAATGGCACATTATAGGCGTTAATCAAAAATTCTGGTAACAGACAAACCAATGTCAAATAGAGCGCGCCCACCACTGTAAGCCGCGTCAGCACATAATCAATATATTCGCCAGTGCGTTCACCCGGCCGAATGCCCGGAATAAACCCGCCAGAACGTTTCAGATTATCGGCGGTGTCTTGCGGGTTAAACACAATAGAGGTGTAGAAAAAGCAAAAGAAAATAATGCCGCTTGCATAAAGCAACATATAGGCGGGCTGGCCACGCCCCAACAAGGCCGACACCGTGCCCAATAGGCCAGTTGTGTCGCCACTGGAAAAATTGGCCAATGTGATAGGCATAAGCAACAAGGAAGACGCAAAAATGGGCGGAATAACGCCAGCAGTATTGAGCTTAAGCGGTAAATGCGAATTATCGCCGCCCATCATTTTATTGCCCATTTGTCGTTTTGGATATTGCACAAGCAAGCGACGTTGGGCGCGCTCCATAAAAACGATAAAAGCAATCACCCCAATCACCATAATAATCAATGCCAGCAAAACAAAAGTTGACAACACGCCTTGCCGCCCTAGCTCCAATGTGCCCGCCAACGCACTGGGCAATTCAGCCACGATGCCCGCAAAAATAATCAGAGAAATGCCGTTGCCCACGCCACGTGCTGTAACTTGCTCGCCCAGCCACATTAAAAATATCGTGCCACCAACCAATGTAATAACCGCACTTGTGCGGAAAAACGCGCCCGGGTCAATCACCACGCCTTCCGCCGATTCCAGCCCGATAGCAATGCCATAGCCCTGCACCGCCGCCAGCAACACTGTGCCATAGCGCGTATATTGATTGATTATTTTGCGCCCCGTCTCGCCCTCTTTTTTGAGTTGCTCAAGGCGCGGCACAACGCTGGTCATCAACTGAATAATAATTGAGGCCGTAATATAAGGCATGATATTGAGCGCGAAAATCGCCATACGCCCAACCGCACCGCCCGCAAACATATTAAACATGCCCAAAATGCCCGATTGTTGCTGGTCAAAAACAACGCGCAGAGCCTGCGGGTCAATGCCCGGCAAAGGAATATAAGTGCCAAGCCGATAAACCAGCAACGCCCCCAATGTGAACCAGATGCGTTTTTTCAGCTCATCTGCCGTGCGAAAGGCAGAAAAGCTCAAATTTGCAGCAAGTTGTTCAGCAGCCGATGCCATTTAATCCCTATAATCCCCTCTACTCACCTGTGACCAAAATCAGGAGTCACTGTCAGAAACATCGGTGCTGTCGCTGGCTTGTGCATCATTGGCGGGCGGGGCTTTGGGTTTTTTAGATTTTTTGGGTTTTGCTTTGCTGGCCGCCTCAGCTTTTGCTTTGGGCTGCAAAATGGTTATTTTCCCGCCCAGCTTTTCAATGGCCGCTTGCGCAGTTTTGCTCATGCCTGCCACTTCAAAATCCAGTTTTTCTTTCAGTTCACCTTTGGCCAGAATCCGCACCCCATCAAGCGGGCGGCGAATAATGCCAGCCTTTGTCAAACTGCTGGCGGTAATGGTTTCGGTTTTTTTCAATTTGCCCGCCTCCAATGCCAGTTGCAGTCGCCCCAGATTAACTGCATTGAGTTTTTTAGGATTAGGCACATTAAAGCCGCGCTTAGGCAAGCGCATATGAAGCGGCATTTGGCCGCCCTCAAAGCCTTGCAGCGAAACCCCAGAGCGCGACTTTTGGCCTTTCGCACCACGCCCTGCCGTTTTGCCTTTGCCAGAAGATGCACCACGCCCCACGCGCATAGCTGTTTTTCGCGCACCCGCATTATCTCGAAGTTCATTTAATTTCATAATTATTCTCCAATTTCGGTTTTGGCGGATTATTCATCCACCACGCGCACCAAATGCGCCACCTTATCAATCATACCACGAATGGCGGGCGTATCTTCCAAAGTGCGGCGGCGACCGCGCTTATTCAACCCCAGCCCAACCAATGTGGCGCGTTGGTCTTTTGGGCGACCAATCTGGCTTCCCATTTGTTCAACAATAAGTGTTTTTGCTTTGGCCATCACGCGCTCCTTTATTCAGTTTGGGTTTGTGCCACAGTTTCTGTCGCCTCTTCTGGTGGTGGCACATCATCTTCTTTTTCTTCAATGCTCTCTCTTTCTGCAATGTTTTCGCGGCGGCGCGAAACCAAATCCCCCACTTTTTTGCCGCGCCGTGCCGCAACTAAACGCGGACTGCCTTGACGTTCCAGCGCATCAAAAGTGGCGTGAATCATATTATAAGGGTTAGAAGAACCCACCGATTTTGCCACCACATCTTGCATACCCAAAACCTCAAAAACCGCCCGCATCGGGCCGCCAGCAATAATCCCTGTTCCGGGTGGTGCGGCACGCAAGACAACGCGCCCCGCGCCATGCCGCCCAGCAATATCATGGTGCAAAGTGCGCCCCTCGCGCAAAGGCACACGTATCATGTGCCGTTTGGCATTTTCTGTCGCTTTGCGAATAGCCTCTGGCACTTCCCGCGCCTTGCCATGCCCAAAGCCAACGCGCCCACGTTGGTCGCCAATCACCACAAGGGCGGCAAAACCAAAACGGCGACCACCTTTCACAACTTTGGCAACGCGGTTAATGTGCACCAAACGGTCAATAAACTCGCTTTCGCGCTCTTCACGATTTTCACGATTTTCACGATTTTCATTTCTTGCCACGTTACTTTTCTCCTATAAATTTAGCCTTTAGAAACTTAGGCCCGCTTCACGCGCCGCCTCGGCCAATGCTTTGACGCGCCCATGATATAAATAGCCGCCTCGGTCAAAAATCACTTTTTCAACACCCGCTTTTTGGGCGCGTTGGGCGATATTTTTGCCCACCATACCAGCCGCATCTATATCGCTGCCTTTGCCAGAAAAATCTTTATCTTTGCTAGAGGCTGCCGCCAATGTGCGCCCGCCGACATCATCAATAATTTGCGCATAAATATGCTTTGACGACCGAAAGACCGATAAGCGAGGCCGCCCATTTGCCACCGCTTTAAGGCGGCGACGCGCCCGTTGGCGGCGACGTTGATCTGTTGAAAGTTTCATAACCATTTTGTCACCCCTATTTCTTCTTGCCTTCTTTACGGAAAACATATTCACCTTCATAGCGCACACCTTTGCCCTTATAAGGCTCAGGCGAGCGATAGGCACGAATTTCTGATGCCACCTGCCCGACTTTTTGCTTGTCAATGCCAGATATAATAATCTCGGTTTGCGATGGACATTCAATTTTAATGCCTTCTGGCACAGGATAATTAATATCATGGCTAAAGCCGAGCGCGATCTTTAATGTATTGCCCTGCATTTGCGCACGATAACCCACGCCTTGCAATTCTAGCTTGCGGTCAAAACCTTGCGACACGCCAGTCACCAGATTTTGCACCAGCGCACGGCTCAGCCCCCAATGGCTACGCGCCGCTTGGCTTTTGCTAACTGGCGTTACAACAATGCCATCATCATTTTGCGCCACGTTCACATAATCCGACAACATGGCAGATAATGCCCCTTTCGGGCCTTTGGCCGCCACTTCGCGGCCATTCAGTTGCACCTCAACGCCTTCTGGCACATTCACCACTTTTTTACCAATACGAGACATTATCTCTATCCTCTCATCAGCACCGCGCTAAAAGACGCGGCACAAAATCTCTCCACCAACATTTTCATCCCGTGCCGCATTATCCGACATCACCCCTTTGGGTGTTGACAGAATTGAAATACCCAGACCATTGCGCACAATCGGCATAGTTTTGACCGAAGAATAAACGCGACGGCCGGGCTTTGACACGCGTTGAATCTCTTGAATAACGGGTTTGCCCTCATAATATTTCAATTCAATTTGCAATTCGGCAGGGCAATTTTGTTTCTGGCTTTCACTATAGCCACGAATATAGCCCTCATCTTTTAGCACATCCAACACCCAGCACCGCAATTTTGATGCCGGGCTAATGACCGAGTTTTGGCCGCGCATTTGCGCGTTACGGATGCGGGTCAGCATATCGCCGAGCGGATCATTCATTTTAAGCCTCCTAGCATTTTAAGCCTCCTACCAACTTGACTTTATCATGCCCGGAATAAGCCCTTGCGAAGCCAATTCGCGCAAGGCAATACGGGACATATTTAATTTGCGATAATAGCCGCGTGGCCGACCAGTTATGCCACACCGATTACGCACACGATTGGCCGCAGAATTGCGCGGCAACTGCGCCAATTTGAGCCGCGCCTTAAAACGCTCTTCATTGGACAATGATGCGTCTTTAGCAATGGTCGCCAAAGCCACGCGCCGCGCAGCATATTTGGCTACCATGCGTTTGCGCTTATTATTGCGCTCTACAGAACTTTTCTTCGCCATCTCTTTACCTCAATCATTAAATGGAAAATTAAAACCGCGCAATAATTCACGCGCCTGTTCATCGTCACGTGTGGTTGTGCAGATAATCACATCCATGCCCCAAATCGTATCAACTTTGTCATAATTGATTTCAGGGAACACAATATGCTCTTTCAACCCCATCGCAAAATTACCATTGCCGTCAAAACTATCAACGCTCAAACCCCGAAAGTCGCGCACACGCGGCAGGGCAATCGTTATCAGCCTATCAACAAACTCAAACATCCGCGCCCCGCGCAAAGTAACCTTCACGCCCAAAGGCATATTTTCGCGCACCTTAAAACCAGCGATTGATTTACGCGCCCGCGTAATAATCGGCTTTTGTCCAGCAATGGCTTGCAAATCTTCAAAGGCCGAATTTATTTTTTTGGTATCAGCCGTCGTTTCGCCAACCCCCATATTGAGAACAATTTTCTCCAACATCGGCACTTGTTGCGGGCTTTTATATTGAAATTTTTCGCTCAACGCAGCGCGCACCACCTCTTGATAGTGCAGTTTCATGCGTGGCACATAATTTTGCTTTTGTGCATCAGCCATCAATCACTTCTCCCGAGCTTTTTGCAATGCGCAATTTGCCGCCATCATCGTTAAATTTATAACCAATGCGCGTGGCTTTGCCGCTTTTTGGGTCGGCAATGGCCAAATTGGAAATATCAATTTTGCCTTCACGATTAATAATACCGCCTTCCGATTGCGCGCTTTGCTTTTGGTGGCGTTTTACCATATTCACGCCTTGGACAAGGGCGCGGTTTTCTGCTGGAAAAACGGCCAAAACCTCACCCGCCTTGCCTTTGTCGCGCCCTGTTGTGACCAATACGCGGTCGCCTTTTTTAATTTTTAATTTATGCGCCATTACAACACCTCTGGTGCCAGCGACACAATTTTCATGTGATTGCTGGCGCGTAATTCGCGGGTAACAGGGCCAAAAATCCGCGTGCCAACGGGTTCACCCGTATTCGTCACCAGCACCGCCGCATTGCGGTCAAAGCGAATAGCACTGCCATCGGGGCGGCGAATTTCTTTGGCGGTGCGCACAATGACAGCGCGCATCACATCGCCTTTTTTCACGCGCCCACGCGGAATGGCTTCTTTCACGCTAACGACAATCGTATCGCCAACGCCTGCCGTTTTGCGTTTTGAGCCGCCTAGCACCTTAATACACTGCACCCGACGCGCCCCCGAATTATCGGCAATATCCAGATTTGTTTGCATCTGAATCATAACAAGCCCCTTAATCAGTTCCGCCGGGAACAACTTCCCAGCTTTTTAATTTTGAGATTGGCCGACACTCGCGTATCGTAACAATCTCACCCACTTTGACACCATTGCCCGCATCATGGGCGTGGTATCGTTTAGATTTGCGCACCGTCTTTTTCATCACCGGGTCGGTAAAGCGGCGTTCAACATTGACAATAATCGTTTTGTCGCCCTTGTCGCTCACCACAACCCCTTGTAAAACACGTTTTGGCATCTCGTCCTATCCTTTAGCCTTATCAGTGGCCTTATCAGCCGCTTCAACTTTGTTTGGCACATTTTTTTGTGCGGTTTTGAGGCGCGCAATAATGCGCCGCACATCACGAATACGTGATGAATTTTCCAACTGGCCAGACGCTTGCTGAAAACGCAGATTAAGCTGCTCTTTTTTCAGCTTCAAAATTTCATCCGCCAACTGGTCAGGCGTTAAATCATTTACTTCAGCCATTTTCATCGCACACTCCTATCCTTCTTCCCTTATCCTTCTTCGCCGGGCCGCACCACAATGCGCGTTGCCACTGGCAATTTTGCCGCCGCCAATTTTAGGGCTTCACGCGCCACAACACCCGACACGCCATCAACCTCAAACATAATGCGCCCGGGCTTCACGCGACACGCCCAAAATTCTGGCGTGCCTTTGCCTTTGCCCATACGCACCTCAGTCGGCTTTTTTGAAACTGGCACATCGGGAAAAATGCGAATCCACACCCGCCCTGCCCGTTTCATGTGGCGGGTTATCACCCGCCGCGCCGCTTCAATTTGCCGTGCCGTAACCCGCTCTGGCGAGGTGGCTTTTAGCCCATAAGAACCAAAAGTAAGGCTGGTGCCACCTTTGGCATTGCCATGTATCCGCCCCTTATGGGCTTTGCGGAATTTGGTGCGTTTGGGTTGCAACATGGTTTAGTTTCCTACAGCTTGGCGGGTGGCTTGTTGGCCAGCATCGCTCTCTTCTTCGGTGCGGTCACGCGCCATCGGGTCATGTTCCATAATTTCACCCTTAAAAATCCAGATTTTCACACCGCAAATGCCATAGGCCGTAAAAGCCTCTGCCGTGCCATAATCCACATTGGCGCGCAATGTATGCAGTGGCACACGGCCTTCCCGATACCACTCGGTGCGCGCAATCTCTGCTCCGCCCAAGCGACCACCGCAATTTATACGAATCCCCAAAGCCCCTAGCCGCATCGCCGATTGCACGGCGCGTTTCATGGCGCGGCGAAAGCCAACGCGACGTTCTAATTGTTGGGCAACGCTTTCGGCCACCAGCTGTGCATCAATCTCTGGCTTGCGCACTTCCACGATATTTACATGCACTTCGCTATCGGTCATTTTGGCAATCCGCAATTTCAGCTTTTCAATATCCGCGCCTTTTTTGCCAATAATGACACCGGGCCGTGCCGAATGAATGGTGACGCGGCATTTTTTATGTGGCCGCTCAATAACCACCCGCGACACACCCGCTTGGCGCAAATTTTTCATCAGCATTGTGCGGATTTTCAAATCCTCATGCAGTAAATCAGCATACGCGCCCTTTTGTGCATACCAGCGCGACTCCCATGTGCGGTTCACGCCCAAGCGCATACCAATCGGATTAACCTTTTGTCCCATTATGCTTTCTCCTCAACTTCGCGCACCACAATTGTAAGCTGGCTAAACGGTTTAATAATGCGCGCAGCGCGGCCTTTGGCGCGGGCGCGAAACCGCTTCATAATCAAATTTTTGCCAACATAGGCTTCAGATATAATCAAACTATCAACATCTAAATTGTGATTATTTTCGGCATTGGCAATCGCGCTTTCCAAAATTTTCTTCACATCTTTGGCCACGCGGCGGCGCGAAAAGCTCAAATCCGACAACGCACGTTCGGCCTTTTTGCCGCGAATAAGCTGCGCCAAAAGATTAAGCTTTTGCGGGCTGGTGCGTATCATGCGCCCCACCGCTTTGGCTTCATTATCTGGCAATTGCCGTGCGATAGATGATTTACCCATAATTAGCTCCGACTCGCTTTTTTATCTGCCGTATGGCCATAATAGGTGCGCGTTGGTGCAAATTCGCCAAATTTATGGCCAATCATATCTTCGGTAACCGACACTGGAATATGTTTATGGCCATTATGCACACCAAAAGTAAGCCCAACAAATTGCGGCAAAATGGTTGAGCGACGACTCCACATTTTTATCACCTCATGGGTGCGTCCGCTTGCCCGCACAGCTTCTGCCTTTTTTAGCAAATAGCCATCAACAAATGGGCCTTTCCAAACCGAACGTGACATTTACTGCTCCTAACGTTTCTTGCGCAGATGACGACTGCGTAAAATAAATTTATCAGTGGACTTGTTAGACCGCGTTTTGCGCCCTTTGGTTGGCTTGCCCCATGGGGTTACGGGGTGGCGACCGCCAGAGGTTTTGCCCTCGCCGCCGCCATGCGGATGGTCAACAGGGTTCATAGCCACGCCACGCACCGATGGCCGCTTGCCCAACCAACGATTGCGGCCCGCTTTGGCCAATTTGATATTTGACTTATCAGGATTTGACACCGCGCCAACCGTTGCCATGCAGGTGCCAAGCACCAATCTTTGTTCGCCAGAGGCCAAGCGAATAATCGCATAGGCTTGGTCGCGGCCAACCAGCTGCGCAAATGCGCCAGCCGAACGCGCAATCTGGCCGCCCTTGCCCGGCTTTAATTCTATATTATGAATAATCGTGCCAATTGGAATAGA
>JBPCVS010000122.1:0-12801 GCA_051010295.1 Parvibaculales bacterium
ATACTTGAATTTTTATCCGACTTCCTTTACTCGGATAATGGAGGAGAATGTGATGAGCAAATGCGTGCATATTATTAACGGCCCCAATCTCAATTTGCTTGGGTCGCGTGAGCCAGATGTCTATGGCGACACGACTTTGGCCGATATTGAGGCGCGCTGTGCAGAAAGGCTGGCGGCGCATAATTTGTCGCTACAATTTTACCAAAGCAATGATGAGGGCGAATTGGTCAATATGATACAAGCCGCCAGTGCCGCAAATAGCTTGATTATCAATGCTGGTGCTTATTCGCATACTTCTATTGCCATTCTTGATGCCTTGAAAGCGTTGGACATACCAATTATTGAGGTGCATTTATCAAATATCTTTGCGCGTGAAGATTTTCGCCA
This sequence comes from Parvibaculales bacterium, assembly GCA_051010295.1. GTDB lineage: Bacteria > Pseudomonadota > Alphaproteobacteria > RS24 > RS24 > JBPCVS01. Next base: position 388 of record JBPCVS010000122.1, read on the forward strand.
TCATTCTTATATTTCCCAAGCCGCGACAGGCATTATTTGCGGATTAGGGGCTGATGGTTATATTCTAGCGATTGACGCACTTGTCAATTATATTGCAGACTGAAAACATATTGCCGACTGAGGAAAAACATGGCCAAATTACCCGAAAGCAAGCTGATAAAAGAACTCGCGGAATTGCTGGAAGAAACCCAACTGAGCGAGATTGAAATTGAAACCGATGGCACGCGTATTCGTGTTGCGCGGCAATTTTCTGTTCAATCTGCACCGATGGCCATGCCCGCTAGCCCTGCGCCTGCTTCTGCGCCTGCCCCTGCCCCCGCTTCTGAATCGGGCGCATCATCTGAGACAACCCAAGCGGCGGGTGCCATCAAAGCACCGATGGTGGGCACCGCCTATTTATTCCCCGAGCCGGGGACCCCTGCTTTTGTTAATATCGGCGACACGGTTCAGGAAGGCCAAACTTTGCTGATTATTGAAGCGATGAAAACCATGAACCCCATCACCGCACCGCAAAGTGGAAAAGTGACGCAAATTATCGTCACCAATGAACAACCCGTTGAATTTGATGAAGTTTTGATGATTATTGAATCATGATAGAAAAAATACTCATTGCCAATCGGGGCGAAATTGCCTTACGAATTATTCGCGCCTGCCACGAAATTGGCATTGCATCGGTGGCCGTTCATTCCACTGCAGATGAAGAAGCTATGCATGTGCGGCTGGCCGATGAGAGCGTGTGTATCGGCCCACCAACCGCCGCGCAAAGCTATCTCAATATCGCGGCCATCATATCGGCTTGCGAAATTACTGGTGCCGATGCGGTGCATCCCGGCTATGGGTTTTTGTCCGAAAATGCGCGTTTTGCCGAAATTCTTAAAGCCCATAATATCAATTTTATTGGCCCAACAGCCGAGCATATTCGCCTGATGGGAGACAAAATTGCCGCCAAAGCCAAAGCCACCCAATTAGGGATTCCAGTTGTGCCGGGCTCTGATGGCGAGGTTAAATCGGCTGAGGACGCGCTGGTGCTAGGGCGTGATATGGGTTTTCCAGTTTTGGTGAAAGCGGCTTCTGGCGGCGGCGGGCGCGGCATGAAAATAGCCCATAGCGGAGATGATTTGCACGAAGCCTTTACCACTGCGCGCAGTGAGGCCAAAGCCGCTTTTGGCGATGATGCTGTCTATATTGAAAAATATCTTGAAAAACCGCGCCATATTGAAATCCAAGTGGTTTGTGATGGGCATGGCAATGTTGCACATTTGGGCGAGCGTGATTGTTCTTTGCAAAGGCGACACCAAAAAGTGCTGGAAGAAGCCCCATCAACCGTGCTGGACACAAAATCACGCGCCAAAATTGGCAAAATTGTAACGGCGGCGATGAAAAATATGAACTATCTTGGAGTCGGCACAATTGAGTTTTTATATGAAGATGGCGCGTTTTATTTTATTGAAATGAATACGCGCCTGCAGGTTGAGCACCCCGTGACGGAAATGATTACGGGCATTGATTTGGTGCGCGAGCAAATCCGCATTGCGGCTGGTGAAAAACTTAGCTTTTCGCAAAAAGATGTGGTGCTAAACGGCCATGCGATTGAGTGCCGCATCAATGCCGAAAATCCAAAAACTTTTGTGCCATCGCCCGGCACAATTCAGACCTATCACCCACCCGGCGGCTTTAGCACACGCATAGATAGTGCGGTATATTCTGGCTATAAAATTCCGCCATATTATGACAGCCTTATTGGTAAATTGATTGTGCATGGCAGTGACCGCAAAAATTGCCTGATGCGCTTGCACCGCGCTTTGCAAGAATTTGTGATTGATGGCGTGGAAACAACTTTGCCGCTATTTGATGAGCTGATGAAAAATGAAGATTTCCAAGCCGCCAATTATAATATCCACTGGCTGGAAAAACTTTTAGACGATTAATTTTTCCCGATATAAGTTAAACCATCTTCAGTGGTGCAGCCCAATGGCCATAAATCATAAACCGGGTGGTCAAGTGCATGAATACTGGGGCTGGAGGCAAACATCCAGCCGCCAAATAGTTTTGTATCTACACCATTGCGGGTTTCAAAAATTTGTAAAAATGACCGCGTATCTGGCACTTCCTCAGGCGGATTGGACAAGCAGTCAAACATGATGACTGTCATATCGCGAAATTCCATCGGCTCACCGCGCCGCAAAAACACTTGCTCTACTTTGCCTGTTACTTTGTGCAACAAAGAAAAACGGCCAATCAAAGCGGGGCGCGTGGCGGCATCTTCATCTGATATGGCAGGAATGTTAAGCAAGGGAATCTCAATAAGCTGTATCGGGTCTTGCTCTTGGTTTTCTTCAAATGGGCGTTCATAAAATTCATCGCCCATGCCATCTGGCTCTGATTGCGGCATGGGCGGCACGGGCGGAATCAGCAAAATGGGCGGCGTGGGATTTGTTGCTTCTATGTTTGATGGAGTCGGTTGCGGTTCGTCAACCAATTCAGGAAGCGGTGGAAATATCTCCAAAAATTGCTCATTTTGCGTATCTTGTGCAAAGCCAACATTTGTCATCAATAATAGAGGCAAAACAGTCAAAAAGACTTTACTTTTTTTCACTTTCGCCCTGCCCCGTACTAAACAAAGCGCGGCTTACCAGACCAATCAAATCAACCGATCCTTGCGTATAAACAATCTCGCCGCCCGCTTCAAGATTATCCATACTGCCACCCGGCGATAGCGACACATAATTGCCACCCAGCAAGCCTTCGCTGGCAATTTTGGCACTTGAATCATCAGGCAGTTGAATATCACCACTGACCATAATGCTAACATTGGCGTAATAGTTTTTCGCATTCAGCGATAAATCGGTCACTGTGCCGACTTTAATACCAGCCATACGCACATCGCTACCGATTGTAAGCCCGTCAACGCGGTCAAATTGTGCCGAAATAATATAACCATCACGCGTGTCAGATTCGGTGACAGAATAGCCATAAATGACAAACCCAATCGCCACGACAATAACCACAGCACCAACCAATGTTTCAATAAAATTTTCTTTCATAAATCACTCCTATTTTGGTCGCCAACTTTGATAACCAGCATTTTGCGCCGCGCCATCTATTTGCCCTGTTGGGGTGGGTTTATGGGCGTTGCGCGTGCCAGTCAAATTCATCTGGTGGGGTTGTTCCCACGCATGGTGTTGCGGCGGGGCGGCGACTGGCGTTTGGTCAACCGTATAATGCAACCAGCCATGCCATTCTGGTGGCACACGCGAGGCATCAACATCGCCATTATACACCACCCAACGGCGCGGATGCGTGCCATTGAGTGATATATTTTTTTTATCCTGATAATAGCGGTTGCCCTGTTCATCAGAGCCAACAAAATCGCCACGCCGCCAAATCATAAGCGCGGTGCCGAAAGTTTGGCTATGCCACCAAGTGAAAATTATCCGCAAAAAACCTATCAATTGCTTTTCTCCTGCTTGTTCGCCGATTTTTTATCTGCTGGCAGATTAAGCCGTAAATGCAATTCGCGCAATTGTGCATTGGACACATCAGATGGGGCTTGCATCAATAAATCTTCGGCCTGTTGATTCATCGGGAAAGCCACCACTTCGCGCAAATTCTCTTGCCCTGCCAATAGCATAATAATGCGGTCAACGCCCGGCGCAATGCCGCCATGTGGCGGCGCACCAAAGCGGAAAGCATTGAGCATACCACCAAATTGCTGTTCCACCATAGCCGCATCATATCCAGCAATGGCAAAAGCGCGTAGCATAGTTTCTGGCTGGTGATTCCGAATCGCCCCCGATGACAATTCAACGCCATTGCAAACAATATCATATTGCTGGCTCATAATGCCCAAAATCTGGCTCTTATCATAGCTTTCCCAGCCATCTAAATCATCATCAAGCGGCATAGAAAACGGGTTATGCGAAAAGTCAATTTTGCCTTCATCATTTTCTTCATACATCGGAAAATCAACAATCCAGCAAAAGGCAAATTGGTCGCGGTCAATCAAATCCAGCTCTTCACCAATGCGCACCCGCGCACTGGCGGCAAAAGCGGCAAAGTTTTTCGGGATTCCCGCATTAAAGAAAACCGCATCACCATCTTCAAGCTCTAGCTGGGTGCGGATTTGTTCGGTGCGCTCTGCGCCGATATTTTTGGCTAATGGCCCCGCGCCTTCGCCATCGCGGAAGAAAATATAGCCCAAACCCGGCTGGCCTTCATCTTGCGCCCAACTATTCATGCGGTCACAAAAGGCACGGCTTCCACCGCTTTTTGCTGGAATCGCCCAAACTCGGTTGCGCTCATCTTCAGCAATCATATTGGCAAAAATCTTAAAGCCTGAACCAGCAAAAATATCCGTAACATCTTGCATTTCAATCGGAATCCGCAAATCTGGCTTATCTGTGCCATATTTTCGCATCGCCTCCACATAGGCAATATGCGGAAATTTTTCGCTAACCCGCTTGCCACCGCCAAAGGCAACAAATAAATCATGCAATACGGGTTCAACCGCCTCAAACACATCTTCTTGTGTTACAAAACTCATCTCAATATCAAGCTGATAAAATTCACCCGGTGAGCGGTCGGCGCGGGCATCTTCATCGCGAAAACATGGCGCAATTTGAAAATAACGGTCAAAGCCCGCCACCATAAGCAGTTGCTTAAATTGTTGTGGTGCTTGGGGTAGTGCGTAAAATTTACCGGGGTGCATACGCGATGGCACAAGAAAATCTCGCGCCCCTTCGGGGCTGGAAGCCGTCAAAATAGGGGTTTGATATTCCCGAAAACCATCATCTGTCATGCGGGCGCGCAACCATGCAATAATGTCAGAACGCAAAACAATGTTTTTGTGCAATGTCTCGCGGCGCAAATCCAACACGCGATAACGCAGCCGCATATCTTCGGGATAATCGGGCTCACCAAAAACCGGCAGCGGCAAATCAGTGGCGGGCGACAAAACATCTAACTCCGACACATAAATCTCAATCTCACCAGTTGGCAAATTGGGGTTTTTCGCTTCATCATCGCGGGCAACCACCTTGCCCTCAATGCGAATAACGCTTTCAGCACGTATGCGCTCGGCCATTTCAAAATGCGGACTAGATGGCTCAAGCACTAATTGCGTCAGCCCATAATGGTCGCGCAAATCAATAAATAGCAACCCTCCATGGTCGCGTTTGCGATGCACCCAGCCAGAAAGCCGCACATTTTCATCAATATTTTCAGCGCGCAAAGCCGCACATGTATGACTCCGATAATCGTGCATATTTATCTCCGCTCTATCTGGCACAAACACCCCCCTTTAACATAGTGCTTTCACTATTTTGTCAAGCCGCACACCAAATTTTCTTTAGGCGACAAAACCTTTAACATAGCCTATAAGAGGCCATGAATTTGATTACCACACAAGACGCATTGCAAGCATTTTGTAGCCAACTTGCCACGCAAAATTATATCACCATTGATACTGAATTTTTGCGCGAAAAGACTTTTTGGCCGAAATTATGCCTTATTCAAGCGGCATCGCCCGATGTTGAGGCGATGATTGACCCGCTTGTTGAATCGCTGGATTTGCAGCCATTTTTTGAATTGTTAGGCAATGAAAAGCTGTTGAAAGTGATGCATGGCTGTCGGCAAGATATTGAGATTTTTTACAATCTGACTCAAGAAATTCCGCACCCGCTTTTTGATACACAAATTGCCGCTATGGTGTGTGGCTTTGGCGATGCGGTGGGCTATGAGACGCTTGTTAAAGCCACAACGGGCGGCAAAATTGACAAAACCAACCGTTTTACCGATTGGAGCCACCGCCCATTAAGCGATGCGCAACTGGCCTATGCGTTGGCTGATGTTACGCATTTGCGCGGCGCGTATGAGTTTTTGGCGAATAAATTAGCCGAAAATAAGCGGCAAGAGTGGGTGAATGAAGAAATGGCAATTTTGCGCGACCCCGCCATTTATGTGCAAAGCCCGTCTGATGGTTGGAAAAGATTAAAAATGCACGACCGCCGCCCTGCCGTTATTGGAACTTTGATGGAAGTAACGCAATGGCGTGATGAGCAAGCCCAAAGCCGCAATCTGCCACGCAACTGGGTTTTGAAAGATGATGCGTTGCGCGAAATTGCCTTGCAACGCCCCCGCGACAAAACGGCTTTGGCGCGATTGCGCGCTGTGCCGCGTGGCTTTGAAAATTCGCGCCATGCCCAAGCTTTGCTGGATGCGGTGCAACAAGGCAAAAAATTAACGGCCGATAATATGCCCAATTTGCCAGAAATTGTGACCAATCGGCGCGGCATTGGGCCATTGGTTGATTTATTGCGGGTTTTATTAAAACAACGCAGTGAGGCCACCGATGTCGCGCCCAAATTAATTGCCAGCATTGCCGATTTGGAATGTATCGCCAGCCAAGATAAGGCTGATATTGCCGCCATGCAGGGCTGGCGATATGAGATTTTTGGGGCCTATGCCGAAAAGCTAAAAAATGGGCGGTTGGCATTGGCCAGTCAAGATGATGTCGTCACCCTGATTGAGCTTTAATCGGCTTTACATCAATAATCGGTTGTAAATCCAATTCTTTCGCCACCCGTGCCAATCTTTTTTCAATAATAGGGCTGATAAGGCTTGCATGTTTTGGGTCAATGCGTAAGCGCAATTTTTTGTGTCCCGCTTTGAGGCTTGTATGCGGCAACAAACCCGGCAAAGAAGCCGATAGCGAATGTGCCAACCGACAACTCAACCCCAATGCCCGCGCTAATTTTCGGTCGCGTGATGATAGCCGCAATTTACCCGTATCAACAATATCACCCGCATTGACCTCATGGCGAAAAGCCAGCGCATGCGCCAAAAAAATGCGTTCTAAATGATTGATACCAACAAATGGCGCGGTTAAAACCGTACGGCTAATCATAAAAGCGCGAAAATTTGGCGGCGCAGCCCATGCCAAATCAGCAATCAAACACCCCGCTTGCCGCAATCTTTCAAGCTCTGTGCGCCCTATCCATTTGGGTTTGGCATAGGTGAATAATTTATCCGTCCAAGCGACTAGCTCATGGCCATAAATTGCCGATTTACACAATCGTTCAGCCATTTCTTCACAGGCCAGCAAAAGCGGGTCAAGGCGGCGAAACTCTTTTTTCAAAAGCGAATATAACACGCCTTCGCGCACCGCATTGGCCGACACAATCACCTGTTTAGGCTTAATCGCCGCCAACAGATGTTTCAGCACAAGGGCGGCAATCGGCATATTGGTGCGTCTGAGGCGGCTGGCGGCGGCGATTGAATTGGCCGCCCCTTCGCTCAACGCGGCAATATCACCAGCAAAATTTGATATGGCATCCGTTTGCATCTGATAATGATGCAGAACATTAAGCTTATATTGCTTATGCTGCATGTGGATTTTGGCCAAATTGCGCCAATTACCGCCAACAATATAGAGCGGCTTATCGCGCCCTTGTGCCAACCAATCCAACCCTGCTAATTGTTCTTTAATAAATTTCGCCATAAATTTATTGCCAGTTTGAGATTTATTGCCAGTTTGGGCATATTCGCGTAACGCCAAAACCCCCAATGGCAATGTTGCCCATTGGTGCGTTTTATTGTCATAAGCATAGGCCAGATCTAAACTGCCGCCCCCCAAATCAGCCACAATGCCATGCGCGTTCGGTATGGCCATCATCACCCCATCAGCCGAAAACACCGCCTCTTCTTTGCCACTTAAAACGCGGATTTTATGCCCCAAAATATCTTCTGCTTCGGCCACAAAAGCCGCACTATTTTCGGCATCACGCACCGCCGCCGTTGCAAAAACCGCAAGGTCGCCAATGCCTAACCTTTCTGCGATAGCCCGAAAGCGGTGAAAAGTCATAATAGCCAGCGCGTAAGGCTTGCCCTCAATGCGCCCAGTAGCCGCCACCGATTCACCCAAACGGCAAAAAGCGCGTTCATTATAAATTGGCAATGGGGTGCGCGCCGAGCCGCTATAACCGACAAGACGAACCGAATTTGAGCCAATATCCAACACCCCCAAAGGCGCGTCGGGGCGCAAGGCACCCAAATGGTGCAAAGCGTGTGCAAATCTTTGTGTGGTGGCCGATTTCATTATTTTTTCTTTTGTTTGCTTTTATTATCACGCAGGGCTTTGCCACGCCCCGAAAGGCTTGGATTGGTCATAAAATAATTATGGGCATTAACGCGCTTTTGCCGCCCCCCACAACGCACACGTTGATAATCGCCATTTTTATCCATCATCCAGCTTTGCTGATTATCGGTTAAATTAGTAACCATAATTTGGTCAAGTATCTGTGCGTGAACGGTTTTATTCAAAATCGGAATCAACACTTCAACGCGGCGGTCAAGGTTGCGCGGCATCCAATCGGCAGAGGACAAAAACACTTCGGCTTCTGGCGATGGCAAACCATGCCCCGCGCCAAAACAAACAATGCGGGAATGTTCTAAAAACCGCCCAACAATGCTTTTGACGCGGATATTTTCTGAAAGCCCTTTAACGCCAGCACGCAAACAGCAAATGCCGCGAATAATCAAATTGATTTTTACCCCCGCCTGTGACGCATCATAAAGTGCGTCAATGATATTATCATCAACCAGCGAATTCATTTTTGCCCAAATTGCGGCGGGGCGGCCTGCTTTGGCATGGCGAATTTCAGCTTTGATTTTTTTGTGTAGGGTTTGGCGCAACGAAAGTGGCGACATTGCCAGCCTTTTAAGGCCAGTGGGTTGCGCATAGCCTGTGAAAAAATTAAAAACCTGCGCGGCATCAGAAACAATTTCTTTGTTGCAGGTAAAAAGCGATAAATCGGTATAAACCCGTGCCGTTTGCGGATGATAATTGCCAGTCCCCAAATGCACATAGGTGCGCATATTGCCCGCCTCGCGGCGCACCACAAGGCTTACTTTGGCATGGGTTTTCAACTGAATAAAACCAAACACCACCTGCACCCCAGCGCGTTCCATATCCCGCGCCAAACGGATATTATGCGCCTCGTCAAACCGCGCTTTAAGCTCTACCAAAGCCGTAACTGATTTGCCTGCTTCAGCCGCCTCAATCAGGGCTTTAACAATCGGGCTATCATCGGAAGTGCGGTATAAAGTCTGTTTAATCGCCATCACATCAGGGTCAAGTGCCGCTTGGCGGATAAATTGCACCACCACATCAAAACTTTCATAAGGGTGATGCACCAAAATATCTTTCGCGCCAATCGCCGAAAAACAATCGCCGCCATGCTCGCGAATACGTTCGGGAAAACGCGCATTAAATGGCAAAAATTTAAGCGCGGTGTCGCCCGCATTAACAATTTCAGTCGTTTGTGCCAGCCCAACCAAACCATCTACCACCAACACATTGGACGCGTCAGCCTCTAATTCGGCAATCACCAATCTTTGCAAATTGGACGGCATCGCGCTGTCAATTTTTAGTCGGATAACCGAACCGCGCCGCCGCATTTTGAGCGCGCTTTCAAATAATTGCACCAAATCTTCGGCTTCTTCGGAAATTTCAATATCGCTGTCACGAATGATACGAAAAACGCCCTGCCCCAATACATCATAGCCGGGAAAAATACGTTCAATGAATAGAGAAATCAATGTTTCCAGCCGCACAAAACTCAGTGCTGGGCTTTGCCCCTGCTTTTTTCTCGGCTCTGGCAATTTGATAAAGCGATCAAGTTGTTGCGGAATAATCAACAACGCATTCATCTGGCGATTATCGGTTTGCCGCGATAATTGCAATGCCATCGCAAAGCCAAGATTAGGAATAAAAGGAAAAGGATGTGCAGGGTCAATCGCCAATGGCGTTAAGACCGGCAAAACTTGGTCAAGAAAATAATCTTCTAGCCAAGCGCGTTGTCTTTTTTTCAAATCATCTTTTTCTAGCACTTTAATGTTATTGCTCTGCAATTCTTTCAACAGCTCTAACCATGCAAGTTGTTGGTCTTTCATCAACCCATTGGCGCGCTCATTAATGTGTTCTAATTGTTGCGCGGGTGTTAGCCCATCTTGGCTGGCAACCTCTACGCCCGCATTTTTTTGGCCAGCAAGCCCAGCCACGCGCACCATGAAAAACTCATCTAAATTGCTGGCTGATATTGACAAAAAACGCAACCGCTCAAGCACCGGATGATGCACATTTGAGGCTTCTTCTAGCACACGGCGATTGAAAGCCAGCCAAGACAGCTCACGATTGATAAAACGTTGCTGGCGGTTGAAGCCACGATGGATTTGCGGCGTTTTGTCGCGCGGCGGTTGCCGCTTCAATACGCGCATAGATTTGTTTGGTGGTTTATTTGTTGCCATATCCTCACTCTTAATAGCTTTCAAGCACCCGCGCCACAAAAGGCACTGTAATTGATTTTTTTTCCTGTAATGCCAATTTGTCAAGAGCCTCAACAATGCGACCAATACTGGCAAAATCTCGCTCAACGCGCATTACCATATAGTCAATGACGCGGCGGTCAACGCGTAGTTGTCTATCAATAAATAATTTTTGCAATAAGCCCGCCACCAAAAAATCATCTGGGGCGCGCATGGCAATCGCCTCAATAGCGCGCAAGCGCGAGGCAAGGTCGGGCAATTTTATATCAATATAAGCAGGGGCATATTGCGCCAGCAATAAAAGCGGCGCGCCACCATGATGCGCATGATTGAGCATGTGAAACAAAATTTCTTCATTGATTTGTGTCAAATTATGCACCGCATCAACCACCACAATATCGGCTTTTAATGTTCCATTCAGATAGGCCGTAACCTGTTGTGATGTGTCATTTAAGTCGGCCACCACAAAGGAGACCGTTTTATAATGTTGGCTTAACACCGCCACCAAATGCGATTTGCCACAGCCTGAAACGCCATAAAAACATTGCACAGGCATTGGCCAATCTGGAAAGCAATCAACCAGCGCGACTGCTTGTGCGTTGCACGGCGCGACAAGAAAATCCATCCGCCCTTGTGCTGGGCGCACCGGCAAATTTAAGGCTAATTGTTGCTCACTCATCATTCAAATATACCCGCCAACCCGTCGCGCTTTGCTCTAAACTTAGCCCATTTTGTGCAAAATTGCGGGTTAATTGCTCAGTTGTTCCAATATGCCAAATATGCAAATAGGCATAATCAAGCGATAATTCACTCACGGCAAAACCGCGAACAAGTTTAACATCATCAAGGTTCATTAAAATTTTGTTCCAGTCGCGTAGCCCCAAAAATTCGGTGCGGATACGCAAGTCAATAATTTCATCTGAGGCAATGGCGGCCACATTTTTCCATCGCTCGGCCAACATTGCCAGCACATCATCAACCGCTTGCCCCGCTATCGCCTCATGTTTTGCACCTGTGCGATAGGTGCGCACAATGACATCATTTTTATCTGGCTCAAAAATATAAACCGTCACCCCAAGCTGGCCTGCAATATCGGCCAGCCCATGGGCAACAATTATCGTTTCTGTTGCATATTTATCATTTAACGCCATCAGCTTATCAGGGTGGCCAATAAGAATATCTTCCGCCGAAGCCGCAATCGTATCGTCAAGGTCGCCAAGCGGCAAAATAAGCGGTGCTGGATTATTGCTTAAATCTCTTGCCAGCCAACTATCACGCCACCAATTATCGCCCCATGCTTGCAGGCCTTGTGCGTCTTCTAACACGGGCAATAATAAATAGGGGCGGCTTTGCACCTCGGTAATTGATACGCCAGTGGCGCGCAATAAACGGCGCAAAGGTTCGGGCTTAAATTGCACCGACATACGCGCAAGATAACGCCCCAACCCAGTTTTTTCGTCACGCACCCGAAAACCTTCTACCCATTCTTCTACATTAAGCGTTGTAATATCGGGTAAAAGCTCCCATTCCGCCTGTTTGGTGAGGCGGCGCAACACGGTTTTGAGGGCCTGTTGTTGGCCTTCGCGCAGGGCTTGGGTGCGCGCTTGTGACGTGGTGGGGGCAGACGCATCAACATATATTTTGTTGACCGTGAAAACACTGCTGGCCAAAACTGGCGGCATAATTAAAAAAATGGGTAAAAATAGCGCAAGCCCATAAAGTCGGAAAATCGGAAAAATCATTTTGCGAAATTAACGCGACAGGCCCATAACTGCAATCTCTTAAAGCGTAAATATTTATGTTACATTTTCCGCCCGAACAAGCTACTTTACCAAGTAAAGTGATTCTGTTATTAACTTGATTTGAGGTGGATTACATGGCTCTACACCCTTCGGGCATAACAACCTATAAGCAAGCTGGCGTTGATATAGAGGCGGGCAACGCGCTGGTGCAACGTCTTATTACGCGGCAGGGCAAAGCCACGCGTTGTACGGGGGATAATGGTGCGCTTGGCGGCTTTGGTGGTTTGTTTGATTTGGCCGCCTGCAAATTTAATGACCCTATTTTGGTGGCCGCCAATGATGGCGTTGG
>JBPCVS010000123.1:0-15138 GCA_051010295.1 Parvibaculales bacterium
GTCAACAAGCCAGAGCGCGTGGTCGCACCAACCAATGTAAAGGGCGGCAAGTCAATTTTAACCGAACGTGCCGATGGGCCTTCGCCAATAATCAAATCCAGCTCAAAATCTTCCATTGCGGGATAAAGAATTTCCTCAACGGCTGGACTCAAACGATGAATTTCATCAATAAATAACACATCATGGGCTTCCAAATTGGTCAGCAAAGCCGCCAAATCGCCAGTTTTTGTAATAATTGGGCCAGATGTTTGGCGAAAGCCACTGCCCAATTCTCGCGCAATAATTTGTGCCAGAGTGGTTTTGCCCAAGCCGGGCGGCCCGGCCAATAATACATGGTCAAGCGCATCGCCACGTTTGCGTGCCGCCTCAATAAAAACCGCTAAATTTTCACATTCTTTTTTCTGGCCAATAAAATTGGCCAGCGATTTAGGGCGCAACGCCATATCAACATCTTCCGACTTATCCTCAGTTGCGATAATGCGTTCAGCCATCAGCCTATCTCCTTGAGGGCTTGGCGGATAAGTTCTTCGGTGGTGGCCGTCTCGCCCAATGCTTTATTGGCGGCGGCCAATGCCGAAACAGCCTGTGTGCGCTGATAACCCAAATTGGTGAGTGCCGACATCGCATCTTCAACATTTTGGCGGTGGCCATCATTGTCCGATAGGCCGGTGCTAACGACAAAGCTGGCTTGCGGCACTTTGTCTTTTAATTCTTGCACAATGCGCTGGGCGACTTTTGGCCCAACCCCAGGGGCGCGAGCCACGCTTGCTTTGTCATCATTGGCAATCGCCACGCCCAATTCATCAGGCGACAATATGCCTTGAATCGCCAATGCAACTCTTGCGCCCACGCCTTGCACCCCCATCAATAAACGAAACCAACTCCGCTCCAGTTCGCTGGCAAAAGCAAACAGGCGCAACTGGTCTTCGCGCACATAGGTTTCAATAGCCAGCGAAACCGCTTCGCCATCGGCAGGCAGATTATCCAATAAGCGCGTTGAGCCTTCAACCATGTAGCCCACGCCGCCAACATCAATCAACGCCCAATTTTCACCGCGCCCATCTACCACACCGCGCAACCGCCCAATCATGCTTGCACCTTTAGCGCGTTGGCCAAATTTTTATTAAAGTCGCCCACATGCGCCAATGTAATCGCAACGGCCAGTGCATCAGCGCAGTGTTCATCGCCCAGTTTAGCCTGCGGCAACAAAATGCCCAACATGGCCGCGATTTGCTTTTTATCAGCATGGCCAGAGCCCGTTACTGCACGTTTGATAAAATTGGGCGCAAATTCAGCCACCGCAATGTTGCGCCGCGCTGGCACAAGCAAACAAACCGCCCGCGCTTGCCCCAATTTTAGAGTTGCCGCCCCATCGCGGTTAACAAAACTTTGTTCCACCGCCGCAAATTCAGGTTGCCATGTATCAAACACCGCACACAACCCATTTTCCAACTGCAACAATCGCTCAGGCAAAGATAATTTTGCATCAGAAGCCACCGTGCCATTGGCAATATGCACCAGCTTATTGCCCACCATATCCACCACGCCCCAACCCATAAAACGCAAACCTGGGTCAAGCCCAATCAGTCGCCGACTTTCAGGATTTTTGGCAGGTCTCTTGGCAAGGTTTTTGGGTGCTGGTGTCTTAGCTGGCATACGGCAATTCTCTCCTCATAATTAGCGGCCAATCAAGCCGAAAATTTTTCAATAAAATCTTCGGCCATGTCAAAATTGGCATATATATTTTGCACATCATCAATATCATCAAGTGCTTCAATCAGCTTTAATATCTTTTCGGCTGTTTCGCCTTCAACCGCAATGTCATTTTGGGCGCGCCAAATAATTGAAGCCGAAATGGGTTCGCCCAATGTGTCAGACAATGCCGCCACCACTATATGCAAATTTTCCATCGGACAAATAATTTCATGGCCGTCTTGCGTGCTAGAAACATCATCAGCACCCGCTTCCAATGCGGCGGTAAAAACCGTTTCAGCATCGCCTGCCGCCGCCGCAAATTCAATCGCCCCCAGCCTATCAAACATAAAGGAGACCGACCCAACTTCGCCCAAATTGCCACCATTTTTTGAAAATCTTGTGCGGATTTCTGCCGCCGTGCGATTGCGATTATCGGTCATGGTTTCAACAATCACGCCAATGCCGCCTGCCGCAAAACCCTCATAGCGCACTTCTTCATAATTAGCACCATCGCCATCATCGCCGCGTTTAATGGCGCGTTCAATGTTATCTTTAGGCATATTCTGCGCCCGTGCCGCCATCATTGCGGTGCGCAAACGCGGATTGGCATCGGGGTCAGACTGCCCCAATTTGGCGGCAACGGTGAGTTCTTTTGCCAGCCGCGCAAAAACTTTGGCGCGTTTTTTATCCTGCGCGCCTTTGCGATATTGGATATTTTTGAATTTTGAATGTCCTGCCATAAAATCTCTATCCCACACAGCCCTGCCCATCGGGGCAAAACGAATCACGCATTTAGTTTAGCCTTTAGGCGCGCTGGTGAAAAGCCTGCCGCCCAAACGCAATGGGTTAACCGCGATTGCCAGCCCCGTTGCATCATCGGTTTCAACAATTACGCCACACAAAGTGGGCACACCTTGGGCGGGCTGAAACCGTGCGCCCCGCAATTTGGTGATAAAGCGGTGTAGCGGTTCATCTTTTTCCATACCAATCACGCTATCATAATCGCCACACATGCCAGCATCGCTTTGATAGGCGGTGCCATTGGGCAAAATTTGTGCATCAGCCGTTGGCACATGCGTATGCGTGCCAACCACAAGGCTGGCACGACCATCGCAAAAATGCCCCGCCGCCATTTTTTCCGAAGTCGCCTCAGCATGAAAATCCACAATAATCGCATCAGCCGCCTCACCCAATGGACAAGCAGCCAATTCACGCTCTAGCACGGCAAACGGGTCATCAAGGCTTTCCATAAAAAGCTGCCCCATCACATTTATAACCAAGATTTGTTTGCCGCCCGCTTCATATAGCCCCGCGCCACGCCCCACCGTGCCATCGGGAAAATTGGCAGGCCGCAACAAACGCGGCTCATCAGCAATATAATCAATAATAGAAGGCTGGTCCCACACATGATTACCAGTGGAAACCACATCAACCCCAGCCGCAAATAGCGCGTTGGCAATATCTGCCGTAACGCCAAAACCGCCCGCCGCATTTTCACCATTAGCGATAACAAAATCTAATTTATATTGTGTGCGCAAATCTGGCACAGCCGCTTCCACCGCTTTGCGCGCAGCCCGCCCTACTATATCACCCAAAAATAAAATACGCATTATTTTGCCTTATTTTGTTTCGTTAAAACATTCAAAAAAAACCGTTGGTGTAACAACCGCATTCAGCCTTTGGTCATGGAGTTCCATCGGGCATTTGTCAAGCTGTTGTGCATCATAGGCCACGCCAATGGCCAAAATCTTTTTGTCTTCGCGCAAATTTGCCAAAGCGCGGTCATAAAAGCCACCACCGCGCCCCAATCGCCCGCCCTGCTTATCAAAAGCCACCACAGGCACCAGCAAAACATTCGGCACAATATAGGGTGCTTGCACCAAGGGCGCAGGCATGCCCATCGCATCATCGGCCAAATCATCACCCATTTGCCACTGGCGAAAACGCATCAGCGCATTGTTTGGCAAACAAACTGGCAAAGCCGCCCGCGCACCATCATCTATCAAGCGCGTAACAATTTGCTGCGCGTCAATCTCGCTACCACTGGCCAAATAGCTTGCCAAATAATAAGGTGCCACATAGCGCGGCTTTATATAATTAACCAGTGCATCAATAATATCGGGGGCAAAATCAGGGCGCGTTTTATGCGCCTGTTTGCGGCGGTTAAGAACATCTTGACGCAAAGCAGTTTTGCTATTCATCCGTCATTTCTTTCTGTCAAAAAGAAGAACCGCCCTGACCGTTCGGTGCGGGTTCTCGAGACCTACAAAGATAGGTGGGCACCGTGTGCCACAGGCCACGACCTATGGCAGTGACAGCTCCCTAAAGAACCGTAAGGCCCGAGTAAATAAGCACCGATCGCATCGGGCAGTCCCTCAAAATAAACAACCTATTGAGGCGGCACATTTGGCATATCTGGTGGCGCATTATCTGTGCCACCATCCTCAAGCAGTTTTTCCACCCCCGCCGAGGCTTTATTTAAAGCATCAGCGACAGTGTTTTCAAGCTCATTTATTCTATCATTCAAATCTTTGCGCGTTGCATTGGCTTTTTCCACATCTTGTTTTGTGGCAACAATTTCGCGCCGCGCATCGTGCAATTCATTAACCAACATCAAACCAGCCAGCACAAGCAAATGACTATCACCAACCTTGTCCGCGCCTTCTTTCAGCTGTATAACCCGCGCCGCCAAATCATCAGCCAACACGCCAAGCTGGTCTTCTTCGCCTTTTTCACACAAAATTTGAAAGGGGCGCGAATTTATAGAAATCGTCACTTCAGGCATTATTGTCTCCCAATACATTATCAATTTGCGTCATTGCTTTTTCCACCTGCTGGGCGGCACGGCGGCGGCTATTTTCTAGCTTCTCATTGGTTTTTTTGAGGCTAGAAACATCAGCCCGCAAATGCGCACATTCTTCATTAAGGCGCGTCTCATTTTGTTGCGCCTCATCGCGTTGTGCTTGGCCGCGCTGGCCAGACTCATTGGCCAACCTATCAATGGCTGTGTTCAACCGCTCAAGTGCTTGCATAATTTTTTGCATTTCATTTCTCAAATTAGGGTCTTGTTCTTCAAAGTAACATCTCACTATAGCATAATTATTTCTTTTTCCATTCACTATCTATTTTTGCTTCTAATTTGATTCTTCTTTTCCCATTCACACCCTGTTTTTGGTTTTAGCTTCCTGTTGTTCTTTCTCTCAAGCGAGCTATGCGTCAATTGTGCTACGCACAATGCGCAGCCGCTTGAGACGGGTCGCCAACCGCTTAACGCGGTTGGGCGCGGTCTTTTCCCATTCACCCTTGTTTTTGTTTTTCTCTTATGCGTTCATCCGCATAAAGCGCGGAAGGCGCACTAATGTTGCGCTAATGCGCAACAAGTGCTTTTACCGCGTCAAGCGGATGACGGCAATTCAAAGTCTGTCGGGCGCATCCGTGCGAAGCACGGATTGACGCACCGACATAGACTTTGTAAAAAAAATGAACGGGTCGCCAACCGCTAAACGCGGTTGGACGTGGTCTTTTCCCATTCACCATCTGTTTTTGCTTCTGGTTTGATTCTTCTTTTTCCCAAGCGAGCTATGCGTCAATTATGCTCGCTTTGCTCGCATAATGCGCAGCCGCTTGGGACGGGTCGCCAACCGCTTAACGCGGTTGGACGCGATTCTTTTTCCACTTAACATTTTGAGCGGGTGGGTGTTATATTATAAGCTTGCAGCTTATTAGAAATATAAAAAGGACAAAATTATGGTGCAGGATAACACGCCCATTTTGGTTGGCGCAGGCATGATTGTGCAGAAACAAAAAGATGTCAGCAAAGCCTTATCGCCTTTGCAATTATTGGTTGAGGCGGGCCAAAATGCGGTGGCCGATGCGGGTGCGCCCGATTTGCTGGCGCAGATTGATACATTTGCTTCGGTGCGTTTTGTTACCGACTCGCCAGAGGGGCGCAATGTGCCTTATGGTTGTTATAGCAATCCAGCCCTCAGCGTGGCGCGGCGCATGGGGGTTGAGCCACAACAAGCCTTGCTCGCCCCAACCGGCGGCAACACGCCACAACTGATGATTAATGAATTGAGCGAACGCATTGCGCGTGGTGCGGTGGAGCTGGCGTTGCTGGTGGGTGGCGAGGGGCTTGGCACATTGATGCGCGCCCTTGCACAAGGCGTTGATTATAGCAATGACCCTGCTTGGGTGGATAGCCCCGATGGTGTGCTAGAGCAGATTGGCGAAGAAAAATCGGGCTGTCTGCCAGTGGAAACGCGCCATAATTTATTTTTCCCCGTCAATTATTATCCTGTGCTGGAAAATGCTTTGCAGCATCATTTAGGCCGCGATATGGCCACCCATAATCAAAAATTGGGTGCGCTGATGGCACCTTTTACCGACATTGCCGCGCAAAACCCCTATAGCTGGTTTCCTGTGGCGCGGTCGGCAGAAGAAATCTGCAAAGTCACAGATGATAATCGCTTGGTCGGCTACCCCTACACAAAATATATGAATTCGGTTATCCGCATTGACCAAGCGGGCGCGCTGGTGCTGACTTCGGTTGGTAAGGCGCGTGAATTGGGGATTGATGAGAAAAAATGGGTTTATCTGCATGGCTGCGCCGATGCCAATGAAACGTGGTTTGTGGCGCAACGTTCCGATTTGCATCGCTCTCACGCCATGCATAAAATGACCAAACAGGCCCTCAATATGGCGGGCTGGAGCATTGATGATATTGATTATTTTGACCTTTATTCATGTTTTCCAGTGGCGGTGGAGGTGGCCTGCCGCGAGATGGGGATTGCTGAAAATGACCCGCGCCCTTTCACGGTGACTGGCGGTTTGCCATATTTTGGCGGCGCGGGCAATGCTTATACTTTAATGTCGGTGGCCGCGATGGTGCATAAATTACGCGCCAAGCCACAAAGTAAGGGACAACACGCAAAGGGACTGTGCAATGGCAATGGCTGGTTTTTAACCAAACATTCGCTGGGGCTATATTCCACCACGCCTTTTGAGGGCAGTTGGCAACGCCAAAACCCCGCCAAATTGCAAGCGGAAATTGACGCTTTGCCAAAATTGCAGGTGGAAGATGTCTCATCTGGCGAAGGCGTGATTGAGAGCTACACAGTGACCCATGCGGCCAAGCGTGATTCGCAGGGGTTGCTGGTCGGGCGCATGGCACAAAGCGGCCAACGTTTTGTCGGCTTTATGAGTGCGGAGGGCAATCATATCGCGCGGCTTATGCAAGAAGATTGCATCGGCCTAAAAGGCACCTTAACCCCGCAAGATGATGGCACTAATATATTTGTGCCGCAGAATTGAACGTAAAGATGGTGCAGATTTATATGATACGGCACGGCAAAGCGGCTGCTGGTTGGGATAGCGACCCCGACCCAGCATTAGACGCGCTCGGCCAGCAACAAGCCGATGCAGTGGCCGAAACAATGGCCGCGCTGGTGGACGCACCTTTGCCGATTTTAACCAGTCCGCTAAAACGATGCCAGCAAACCGCCACCCCTTTGGCCAAAAAATGGGGCGCGACACCGCGCATTGAGCCGCGTGTGAGCGAAATTCCGCCGCCGCTTGAGGATTTAACCGAGCGCACAATTTGGTTGCGCCGCGTGATGGCTGGCACATGGGCGGCTTTATATGATGACCCGCAAAGCGTGGGGCATGATTTTCGTGGCTGGTATAAAAATGTGCTGGCCGCATTGCTTGGCCAGTCGCAAGATGTGGTGATTTTTTCGCATTTTCTGGCATTAAATGTGGGTTATTGTGCGGCAATGGGGGCGCAAAATGTGGTATCTTTTATGCCTGACAATGCCTCACTGACAATTTTTGCCACTGATGGGCAGGGCCTATCATTGGTCAAACAGGGGCGCGAAGCACAAAGTGAGGTAAATTTAGGCAAAAAATAGCTTCATAAGCGGATGTTTTGCATTTATGCCTATCACCTGTTATAGAGCGCGTCATAAGTTAATGTGATTGTGCGGGCGTGGCGGAATTGGTAGACGCGCCAGATTTAGGTTCTGGTGTCATTAGGCGTGGGGGTTCAAGTCCCTCCGCCCGCACCATTTGCAAATTAAATGTTTTTTTTGGGAGATGTATTATGAAGTTAATTAAAGAAATTTCGATGATTGTCATGTATCTATCAATAAGTTGCCTGATGTTTGTCGGATGTTACAGCATATTAAATTTTTCTAATCGTGCCAATCACGTATATAAGCAACAGGAATTAGTCCTTGAAGCTGTTAGTCAATACGGCCATATCATAACCGAGTTGGGATATATGTTTGCGGCAGTGGGGCTTGAGGAGGAGGGTATATTGGCAAAAACCGCTGCGGAGAAAATAATTGTAAATAGCATTGATAATCTGGGTGAACAATCCGACCGTCTGAAAACCCTAGTGACGGCAATAAATAATAATCGTCGGTAGGAACTCATTAGGATTGCATCCACAATACACAACGCGATAAAGAGGGAAATATGAGCATTAAAGAAGTAAATATTGAAGGCTTGGCACGGGAACTTCAAGTGACTGTGTCGGCGGCTGATTTGTTGGCCAAGCTTGATGGCAAAATTGACGAAATTAAAGACAAGGTGCAGTTGAAAGGCTTTCGCCCCGGCAAAGTGCCAATCTCGCATATTCGCAAAACCTATGGTCGCCAGTTAATGAGCGAAGTGATTCAAGAAACGGTTAATGAAACCAGCCAGAACATGCTAACCCAGCGCGAAGAGCAACCCGCCATGCAGCCAGAAATTAAGCTGGTAGGCGAGGTTGAACAAGTGATGGGTGGCGATGCCGACCTTGTTTATGATGTTACTTATGAAATTATCCCGCCCATTACGCTTACCGATTTTAGCAAGCTGAAATTATCGCGCCCTGTGGTGCGTGTTGATGATGCGCGTGTGCAGGAGGCTATGGAGCGGCTGGCGGCCTCGCGCAAAAGTTTTGAGGCGCGTGGCCAAACGGCCAAAGCGCGTGAAGGTGATAGCGTTAAAATAGATTTTATTGGCCGCCTTGATGGTGAAGCATTTGAAGGTGGTGCGGGCGAAAATTTTGACTTGGAACTGGGGTCAGGCCAATTTATTCCCGGTTTTGAAGAACAGCTTATTGGTGCAAAATCAGGCGACAAGCTGGATGTAAAAGTGACTTTTCCTGAGCAATATGGGTCGCAACAGCTGGCGGGCAAAGATGCTGTGTTTGAAGTGACGGTGCATGAGGTGAGCGCGCCAAAAGAAGCCGTTATTGATGAAGCTTTTGCCGCTTCATTGGGGCTGGAAAATCTGGCCAAACTCAAAGAGTCGATGAAAACGCAGATTGAGCATGATTATAATCAAATGTCGCGGGGGCATGTTAAAAAAGCTCTGCTTGATGCGTTGAGCGAAAAACATGATTTTGAATTGCCATCAGCGATGGTGAAATTGGAATTTGACCAAATTTGGCAACAATTTGAAAGCGAGCTTGAACGCGAAAATAAAAAAATTGCCGATTTAGATGAAAGCGAAAAAGACTTACGTGCCGACTATATGAGCATTGCCGAACGTCGGGTGCGCACGGGGTTGGTTATGGCCAAAGTTGGGCGCGAGAATAAGATAGAAGTATCGCAAGATGAACTCAATCAAGGGGTTAACCAACGGCTACAGCAATTTCCTGGCCAAGAACAGCAATTGTTGGAGTATTTTCAGAAAAACCCGCAAGCATTAGCGCAAATTCGCGCCCCGCTATTTGAAGAAAAAGTGGTTGATTTTATTTTGGAGATGACGAGCGTCAAAGACCAGCCCGTCAAGCTGGAAGAATTGATGGCCGAACCCGGTGCAACATCGCAAAAAACTAAAAAAGCACCCGCGAAAAAAGCCGCCAAAAAAGCCACCCCTAAAAAAGCCGCCAAAAAAGCAGCACCTAAAAAAACTGCCGCTAAAAAAACTGCCACAAAAAAGACACCAACAGGGCGCAAATAAATTAATGTAATTTCGTGCTTGGGTTTTTGTGCGAATATGTCCATTCTATGCGGCAATCTTGTAGGGGCATCAAATAGCTAGCCAAATAGCCAGCAGATAGACAGAAAGGAAAATGCGGTATGGATAATCCAGTTGATACTTATATGAACACGCTGGTGCCAATGGTGGTTGAGCAATCAAGCCGTGGCGAGCGCGCTTTTGACATTTATTCGCGGCTATTGCGCGAGCGCGTGGTGTTTGTGACTGGGCCGATAGAAGATTATATGGCCAGTCTGGTTACCGCGCAATTATTGTTTCTGGAAGCGGATAATCCAAAAAAAGAAGTTTCCATGTATATTAATTCGCCCGGTGGGGTGGTTACTTCTGGCATGGCAATTTATGACACCATGCAATATATCCGCCCGCCCATTGCGACTTTGTGCATTGGCCAAGCGGCCAGCATGGGTTCACTTTTGCTGGCGGCGGGCGAAAAGGACATGCGTTTCGCGCTTCCCAATGCGCGGATTATGGTGCATCAGCCTTCAGGTGGCTTTCAGGGGCAAGCGTCAGACATTGAAAGACATGCACAAGAAATTTTGGATATGCGCGCAAGGCTGAATAAAATTTATGTTGCCCATACTGGCCAATCTTTGCGCAAAATTGAAGACGCGCTAGAGCGCGATACTTTTATGACGGCAGACCAAGCCAAAGATTTTGGTTTGATTGATGTGGTAACAACAAAACGTGCTGAAGGAACAAAAACGGAGGAAGACTGAAAATAATGCGCGCACCATGTGCCTGAAAAACTTGCAGATTTATATAAGCTGTGATGAAGTTAGGCATCGGGATTCGTGTTTGGGGCCAGAGAGGAAATAGCCAGAGAGGAAATATAATGAGCAAAATTGATGGTGGTTCTAGCGACAGTAAAAGCACACTTTACTGTTCATTTTGTGGCAAAAGCCAACATGAGGTTCGCAAACTTATTGCTGGGCCAACCGTTTTTATTTGCGATGAATGTGTAGAATTATGCATGGATATTATTCGTGAGGAAAGCAAAGCCTCACTGGTTAAAACGCAAGATGGTGTGCCAACCCCATCGGAAATCCTTGATGTGCTGAATGATTATGTTATTGGCCAATCCCACGCCAAGCGGGTGTTGTCGGTGGCGGTGCATAATCATTATAAGCGGCTCAACCATGCCAATAAAAATGCTGAGGTTGAATTGGCGAAATCTAATATCTTGCTGATTGGCCCAACCGGGTGCGGCAAAACTCTATTGGCGCAAACTTTGGCGCGCATATTAGATGTGCCATTTACAATGGCCGATGCCACCACCCTTACAGAGGCGGGCTATGTTGGCGAGGATGTGGAAAATATCATTTTGAAATTATTGCAAGCCGCCGATTATAATGTTGAGCGCGCCCAGCGCGGCATTGTCTATATTGACGAGGTGGATAAAATCAGCCGCAAGGCCGACAACCCATCTATCACGCGTGATGTTTCTGGCGAGGGGGTGCAACAGGCTTTGCTGAAAATTATGGAAGGCACAGTGGCTTCTGTGCCACCGCAAGGCGGGCGCAAACACCCGCAACAAGAATTTTTGCAAGTTGACACCACCAATATATTATTTATCTGCGGCGGGGCTTTTGCTGGGCTAGAAAAAGTGATTGCGCGGCGTGGCAATGAAACCTCCATCGGTTTTAATGCCAGAGTGGAAACCCAAGATGAACTCAATATCGGCACAGTGCTGAAACAGCTTGAGCCAGAAGATTTGCTGAAATTCGGCCTGATTCCAGAATTTGTTGGTCGTTTGCCAGTGCTGGCGACACTGGAAGATTTGGATGAAAGCGCGTTGGTGACGATTTTGAATGAGCCGAAAAACGCCCTCATTAAGCAATATCAACGGTTGTTTGATATGGAAAACACCAAGCTGAGTTTCAAAGATGATGCGACACAAGCTGTGGCTCGCCGCGCCATTGATCGCAAAACGGGTGCGCGGGGCTTGCGCTCGGTGATAGAGAGCATTTTGCTTGATACCATGTTTGAACTGCCATCACTAGATGGTGTGGAAGAAGTGGTTATTAGCCGCGAAGTGGTGGAAGGCGAAGCCAAGCCGCTTTATATTTATAACAAAAAAGACGATGAAGCGGTGGCGACACCAACTGCTTCATAAATCGCTTTTGGTAAATTTTAGCGGTTTTTAGCAGTTTTAAGCGGATTTGTGCCATAATTTCTATAGTTTTGCCAAAATATTGCGGTGATATGGGTTTGCCTATTGAAAAATAGCAAAATAAACCCCACATTATCTTTGACCCCTTTTGGGGAATCATAGGTTATTATTGGGCAATAATTTAGAGGTTTATATTATGGTTGTCACCGTTGAAGTGAAAAAACAAATCCCCGAAGTGTTGCCAGTTTTGCCTTTGCGCAATATCGTGGTGTTTCCAAATATGATTGTGCCGCTTTTTGTTGGGCGTGAAAAATCTATCCGTGCGCTTGAAGATGTTATGGCCACTGATAAGGAGATTTTGTTGCTGGCGCAAAAAGATGGCGATGTGAATGACCCCACCGCGCAAGATATGCATAGCATTGGCACAATTGGCACGGTGTTGCAGATGCTGAAACTGCCTGATGGCACGGTGAAAGTGTTGGTTGAGGGCAATCGCCGCGCCAAAATTATCGGCTATTTGGAGAATGAGTCGTTTTTTGAGGCCAGTGCCGCCGTTTTGTCAGAACAGCTAGGTGATGAGAATGAAATGAAAGTTCTGATGCGCTCCGTCATTAAGCAATTTGATGGCTATGTTAAGCTGAATCGCAAAATACCCTCTGAGGTGCAATCTAATGTGGCACAAATTACCGACCCCGTAAAATTGGTGGACACTGTGGCAGGGCATTTGAATATCGCCCTTGATGAACGTCAGAAATTGCTAGAAATTTTGTCGGTGACGAAGCGGCTGGAAGGGGTTTTAAGCCACATGGAGGGCGAGGTTGGCGTGTTGCAGGTGGAAAAGAAAATTCGTGGCCGCGTCAAACGCCAGATGGAGAAAACCCAACGCGAATATTATTTGAATGAGCAAATGAAAGCGATTCAAAAAGAGCTTGGCGAAGGTGAAGATGGCGGCAATGAGTTGCAGGAACTTGAGGACGCTATCAAAAAAACCAAATTCTCTAAAGAGGCACGCGAAAAAGCCGAAGCTGAGTTGAAAAAATTAAAGTCAATGAGTCCAATGTCAGCCGAGGCGACAGTGGTGCGGAATTATCTTGATTGGTTGCTGGCTGTGCCATGGCGCAAAAAAACCCGCATCAAAAAAGATATTGATCATGCCGAAAAAGTGTTGGATGTGGACCATTATGGTTTGGAAAAAGTGAAAGAACGCATTTTGGAATATCTTGCTGTGCAGCAAAGGTCAAAAAAATTGCGCGGTCCGATTTTGTGTTTGGTGGGCCCGCCGGGGGTTGGCAAAACCTCATTAGGAAAATCCCTTGCCGCCGCAACTGGGCGCGAATTTGTTAGAATGTCGCTAGGCGGTGTGCGCGATGAAAGCGAAATTCGTGGCCATCGGCGCACTTATATTGGCTCAATGCCCGGTCGGGTTATCCAGTCCATGAAAAAGGTAAAAGCGGTTAATCCGCTTATGCTGTTGGATGAGATTGACAAATTGGGCGCAGATTATCGTGGCGACCCATCGGCGGCTTTGCTGGAGGTGCTTGACCCTGAGCAAAATAATGCTTTCAACGACCATTATATGGAGGTTGATTATGACCTTTCCCATGTGATGTTTGTAACCACCGCTAATTCACTCAATATACCCAGCCCATTGCTGGATAGAATGGAGATTATTCGCATTGCGGGCTATACTGAAGACGAAAAAATTGAAATTGCGAAACAGCATTTATTGCCCGATATTATAGAAGAACACGGGCTACGCAAAGGCGAGTTTGACATTGGCGAAGCGGCTTTACGCAAGCTTATCCAAACTTACACGCGGGAGGCGGGTGTGCGCGGCTTAAAACGTGAACTGGCTTCATTAGCGCGCAAAGTAACGACCGAAATTGTAAAAGGCAAAGCCGACCAAGTGGCCATCACGCCAGATAATCTGAAAGATTTTTTAGGTGTGGAACGGCATCGCTTTGGGCTGGCAGAGCAATCAGACCAAGTTGGAGTGGTTACGGGATTGGCATGGACAGAAGTGGGCGGCGAGCTG
Source organism: Parvibaculales bacterium (assembly GCA_051010295.1). Taxonomy (GTDB): domain Bacteria; phylum Pseudomonadota; class Alphaproteobacteria; order RS24; family RS24; genus JBPCVS01. The sequence continues at coordinate 13,833 of JBPCVS010000123.1, forward strand.
CTAACCATTGAAGGGGTGATGTTGCCGGGCAAAGGCCGCATGACCACAACCGGCAAATTGGGCGATGTGATGAAAGAATCAATCAACGCTGCTTCGTCTTATGTGCGCTCTCGCAGCACGATTTTTGGTATTGAACCCCCACTTTTTGAAAGAAAAGATATTCACGTCCATGTGCCAGAAGGGGCGACTCCCAAAGATGGACCATCGGCTGGCACCGCGATGGCAACGGCTATTGTTTCAATTATGACGGGTATTCCAGTGCATAAAGAAATCGCCATGACGGGTGAAGTTACTTTGCGTGGGCGGGTTTTGCCGATTGGCGGACTGAAAGAAAAATTGCTGGCGGCGTTGCGCGGCGGTATCACTAAAGTATTGATTCCACTAGAAAATAAAAAAGATTTGGTAGAAGTCCCCGATAACATTAAGGATAATCTTGAGATTATTGCGGTTGAAAATATGGATGAGGTTCTTGCCCATGCACTGGTGCGGGTGCCGTCTGAAATTGAGTGGGATGAGGAGGCTTATTATGCCAATCGTGGCTCGGATGGCATGCAAAGCTCTGATACGCGACAACCGCATTAAATTAAAATTGCCCACAGGCCGCGCAAAATTTGAATTTTTGCTTTGACGTAGCCGTGAATCACTCTTTACTATTGGCATTGTTCCAACAGAACCTGACTTAGGAGGCTACCATGAACAAAAACGATCTTATCAGCCAAGTGGCTGGCCAAGCTAAACTTTCAAAAGCAGATGCAGCACGTGCTGTCGATAGTGTGTTTGACTCTATCGCTGGTGCGCTGTCAGGGAAGGGCGAAGTTCGGCTTGTCGGCTTCGGCACATTCTCTGTAACGCATCGCAAGGCGACAACTGGGCGTAACCCACGCACTGGGGAGGCGATTCAGATTAAAGCGTCTAACCAGCCAAAATTTAAAGCTGGCAAAGCTTTGAAAGACGCTGTCAATTAAACCAGTGTTGTTATTGAGCATCGGCCACGCTTTATTTGGTGTGGCCGATGTTTTTTTTGCATTTCCTTACATAATAGGGTAAATGCTCTCAACAAAGGGCGGTTAGCTCAGCTGGGAGAGCATCTCGTTTACACCGAGAGGGTCGGCGGTTCGATCCCGTCACCGCCCACCAGTTGCATCAATTATCTGTGCATGTGCTTTATTGTTGACATGTTCACGGGTAAATCAGTAGATAATTTTTAAGGGGGGTGTAGCTCAGCTGGTTAGAGCGCTGGCCTGTCACGCCAGAGGTCGCGGGTTCGAGTCCCGTCACTCCCGCCACCCGCATTTATTATGGGGGG
>JBPCVS010000124.1:0-5866 GCA_051010295.1 Parvibaculales bacterium
CACCATAATATCGGGTTTTTGCGCCAGCGCATATTGCACAGTCTGGTCAAGCCGCTTCAACAAAAATGGCAAGCGCGGCAAAATCGCACCCAGCCCCATCACCGCAATATCGCGCATTGGAAAAATAGAGGTAAAATTTTGCGCATTCATTTGCGCACCACCCACGCCGCTTATGGTGAGGGGCACATCGCTTTGCGCCCGCAAAGCCTCTATCAAATCTGCACCCAGCGCATCGCCAGAAACCTCACCCGCCACAAGCATAATGTGCCGCTCAGCCATCACTGCCCACATCGGCATCATCCGCATTTATGCCAAATAAAAACAAGCCGTGCTTATCCGCTTCGGCGCGGATTGCATCACCATCAATAAATAACGCACCGCCCGCCTCATACACCATGCCCGCCAAGCCCGCCGCCGCCACTTGCGCAATTGTCACCACCCCAATTGTCGGCAAATCAACGCGGCGGTCTTGATTCGGCTTTGGCAATTTGGCAAACACCCCTGCCCGTGCGGCCGCGTTGCCGATGAAACCCTGCGGCAGGTTGGCCACCCGCGCCAACATATTATCTGTGCCTTCCACCCCTTCCACCGCCAACACCAATTTGCGGCACACCACTGCCCCCTGCCCAATATCCAGCGCACCAATAGCGCGGGTTACTTCAATGGCGCGGGCAATATCCGCTTTGTGGGCTTGGTGGCTCATCTTGCTTTGCAAGCCAGTTGGGGCAAAGAAATTTTCCAAAAATGAATCCGCGCCCAAAACCGTAAAATCATGCTGGCGAAAATAATCAATAATGTTTTCCAGCACCTGATTATCCCCAGCCGCCGATTTTTGTAGCAGTTTTTCAACAACCCACAAGCCGCCCTCATCTAATTTAATTTTGGCAAAATCGGGGCGTTGCACGGCTCCCAGCAACACCAACTCTTGGCATCCCGCTTGGCGCATCAGCGTAACAATATGATGCACCAGCCCCAGCCCCACATATTGATGAGGAAAATCCTTGACCCCCACATCGGCAAAATTTTCCAATGCGGCAATAAAAACATCGCGCCCTGCCGCCTGTTGCTGTTTGGCAAGCTCTATGGGCAGTATTCCCTGTCCAGCAATAATACCAAGCGGGCTGGCCATCTAATTTTTGGCTATCGGCATGCAAAAGCCGCGATTTTTTTCAGCCTGCATAAAAGCGACAATTTTCTGCACCGCATCACTATCTTTGTATTTCTCGGCAATATTGGCCAGCCTATCGGCCAATGTGCCATCTTGTGACAAAAATAAAATTTTATGCGCTTGTTGCAAATTTTTGATTTCCGTGCGGTCAAAATTATGCCGTTTGAGGCCGATAAGATTCAACCCCGACAAAACAGCCCGATTGCCTGTGACAGTGCCAAAAGGGATAACATCTTCTGCCACAACACTACCGCCGCCGACAAAAGCATGCACCCCGATACGGCAAAATTGATGAATCGCCACTAATCCGCCAATAATCACCTTATCATCAACCACCACATGGCCGCCAATAAGCGCGTTGGGTGCCAACACAATCTGATTGCCGAACATGCAATCATGCGCCACATGCGTGCCAACCATAAACAAATTATCATCACCGATGCGTGTTAAGCCGCCGCCACCAGCCGTGCCGGGGTTTATCGTCACATATTCACGAATACGATTGCGCGCCCCAATTTCAAGCCTGACTGGTTCATTAGAAAATTTTAAGTCCTGCGGTATATGGCCAATAGAAGCAAACGGATAAATATGCGTATCCGCCCCGATTATTGTGTCGCCTGTGATAACAACATGTGACTCTAAAATAACATTATCGCCCAGCACCACCTGCGCACCAACATGGCAATAGGGGCCGATTTGAACATCGCTACCCAGCTTTGCCCCCTCGTCAATTATCGCTGTTGGATGAATCGCCATTGTCAAACACTCCGAAACTTCCCATTAAAGGGCTTCGGCACGAGCAACAAATAAAACATTGTAACACTTTGTTACTGTCCAAAGCTAAGCCTTGCGTCAATTATGCTCGCTTCGCTCGCATAATGCGCGGCTGCTTTGGAATTGTCGCCATCTGCTGGCGCGGTATAAGCACTTGCCGCCTTTGGCGGCTTAGTGCGCTTTCCGCCTCTGGCAGATGGACGCGATTCTTTTCCCATTCACCAATTTTTGTGGCGGTTGGATACTTTCTTTTCCCTTGCGCCTCTTTTTGAGGGCGATAAAAAGAGATTACGATTTTAGGATAGATGATGCAGGTGTATAATTATTTTATGGCAATGTGGCGTGGGCTTATGTTCTGGCGCAGGCAGAAAAGCATTGAAACTTTGCCTGCACTGGCCACATTTTGCGCCACGCGGGCGGCTTTTATTGGGCAGTCCAGCCTATATAATTATTTGCGGGCGCGGGCTGGTTTGCAGCATTTTAACTTGTTTAATGATGCGGCTTTTTTGGCGATGTTGCGCCCGGCCCGCACGCGGCTGGTGCTGGTGTGTCTGGCAGATTTGAGCATTTTTGCCAGCTCTTTGGTGGCCAATTCTGCCAATAAAAGCAAAAGCACACTGGCGGGTATTTTGTTTCAACAGGCTGCCACACAAATTGACACAAGCGATATTACCGATAAGGAAATGCGCCAAGCTTTGGATGATTTTGAAGCACAACTAGCAAATTTTGATTGGGCTGCGCCCGCAACAAGTGCTTTTACCAGAAGTCCACAAGCTTTGATTGATTTAGCCCCAGTGGTTGATGTGCTTAAAGAATTGGACGATGAAATTGTGCAAAATTCAATGCGCTTTAAGTGGCGCGAAATACGCACCGAGCTGGCGGCTTGCCTCAATCGCAAAAGCGTACTTGCCGAGCTTGCCCGATACGTGGCACAAAAGAGCAATTAGCTGACGGGAGAGCAAAATGGCCTATCAATATGTCTATGTGATGGATAATTTGTCAAAAAATTATGCGGGCAACAAACAGGTTTTGCAAAATATCCAGCTATCATTTTTGCCCGGTGCAAAAATTGGTGTTGTCGGGGTCAATGGGTCGGGCAAGTCAACTTTGTTGCGCATTATGGCAGGCATTGATAAAGATTATCAAGGTGAGGCATGGGCGGCGGAAGGCGCGAAAATTGGCTATTTGGAGCAAGAGCCACAGCTTAATGAAAGCAAAAATGTGTTGGAAAATGTGATGGCGGGCGTGGCCGATAAACAGGCTTTGATTGACCGCTATAATGAATTGGCGATGAATTATTCCGATGAAACGGCAAGCGAAATGGCCGAATTGCAAGACCAAATTGATGCCCAAAATTTGTGGGATTTAGAAAGCCAAGTGAACCAAGCGATGGATGCGTTGCGGTGTCCTGCGGGGGAGGCGGCGGTTGCGACTTTGTCAGGTGGCGAAAAACGGCGCGTGGCTTTGTGCAAATTATTATTGGAAAAGCCCGACCTTTTATTGCTGGATGAGCCAACCAATCATCTTGATGCCGAGACCATTGCGTGGCTACAGCATCATCTGGCTAGTTTTGCTGGCACGGTGGTGTTGGTGACGCATGACCGCTATTTTTTAGATGATATTACGGGCTGGATTTTGGAACTTAACAAAGGCCAAGGCATACCTTATGAGGGCAATTATTCTAGCTGGCTGGAACAAAAGCAAAAACGCCAAGCGCAGGAGAGCAATGAAGATGCCGCCCGCGACCGCGCTTTAGCACATGAGCTGGAATGGATTCGCCGCTCGCCAAAAGCCCGCCAAGCCAAAAACAAAGCGCGCATTACGGCCTATGAAGAATTATTGGCGCACAATGAGCGCGAAACAACAGGCCAAGCGCAAATCACCATTCCGTCTGGTGCGCGATTGGGCGGGGTGGTGCTGGAGGCAGAAAATCTGAGCAAAGCATTTGATGACCGCCTATTGATTGAAAAGCTGAATTTTCAGTTGCCGCCGGGCGGCATTGTCGGGGTGATTGGCCCCAATGGGGCGGGCAAAACCACCTTGTTCAAAATGTTGATTGGCACCGAGCAACCCGATAGTGGAACATTGCGCGTGGGCGAAACGGTGACAATGGGTTATATTGACCAAAACCGCGATAGTCTGGATGATAGCAAAAATGTTTGGGAAGAAATTTCTGGCGGTTTAGATGTGCTAGAGCTTGGCAAGCGCGAGATGAATTCACGCGCTTATGTCGGGGCGTTTAATTTTCGCGGCGGCGACCAGCAAAAAAAAGTAGGGCAATTATCAGGCGGCGAACGCAATCGGGTTTATTTGGCAAAAATGCTCAAATCGGGGGCAAATTTGCTATTGCTAGATGAACCAACCAATGACCTTGATGTAGAAACTTTGCGCGCCTTAGAAGACGGGCTAGAAAATTTTGCGGGCTGTGCTGTCATCATCAGTCATGATCGTTGGTTTCTTGACCGCATTGCCACGCATATTCTGGCTTTTGAGGGCGATAGCCATGTGGAATGGTTTGTCGGCAATTATGCCGATTATGAAGCCGACCGAACGCGCCGCTTGGGTGCGCAAGCGGGTGTGCCTACGCGCATAAAATATAAGCAATTTAGCCGTTAGTTTTTTGCGGTGTTGCTTTGGGTTGTGTTTCAGGTTGCTCTAATTGCTGGCGGAGGTGGCGAAAGAGTGCCTGCATATCGCCCTTATTATTTTTCAAAATAGAGGTGAAGCTGGCGCGTTGTTCTTGCGCCATCCACACGCCCAACACGCGCACATCAAATAATTTAAGCGCGCCAGTTTTTTCTTTGCGCAACCACCAATCCACGCCAATTGGCTCCCGATTATCGGCAAAAATAATTTTACTGCTGACAATAAAATTCTTGCCTTTGGCGCGACTGCCAAGCACTTTTACTTTTTCGTTAGAATAAGCCCCCAGCCGATTGGCATAAACTCTGATGATGATTTCATTGATGAGCTGCTGAAAAACTGTAAAATCGGCTTTGGATATGGTGCGCCGAAATGGCCCCAAAGTAAAACCAGCAATGCGGCGCATATTGGCGCGTTCGGCCAGCAAATGCCGAAAGCCTTGTTCGCGTTGGGCGCGGTCGGTGCTGTTTTGCAAAATGGCAATAAATTCAACAACCGTTTCCTTAACAAATTTCTCAGCGCGTTGCGCATCATCAGAATTTAGGTCATCAGCCAGCGCAGGTGTTGCCAATAAAACAAACCCCAAAAAAGCAAATATAATATGTGTAAATTTTATTTTCATCTTAAAAATCATCCAAATCATCAATATCAGGCAATGCATCAATATCAAGCGCACCATTGGCAATGGCGGCACGGCGGTTTTGTTGATATAGGCTACGAATACTGGCATAAAAATCAACCGAACTGCGCTCAATGTCATCTAGCAAATCAATATTTTCTGCGCGTAAATCTAGCCCGTGCAAAATCTGCTGTGCCAATGTGTTATTGGTGCGATGGTCGGTATAGGTGAGTGGACTAAACGCCAAATCAATTATGGTGCCCGAAAAATCACGCGCATTGCTTGGGCCGAGCAAAATAAAATACAGATAAATGCCTTCGCCCACGCCATAAACCCCAAGCGTCTGGCCAAAATCTTCACGATGGGCGGGCAGTCCCATTTCGCTGGCCACATCAAACAGGCCGCCCACGCCAAGTGTGGTGTTGATGGCCAATCGGCTGGTGGTGGTGCCAGCCCGCGCCATTTCACCTTGCAGCGCATCATTGGCCAGCGTGATGGGCGCAGACAAATTGCTCAGAAAATTTCTTATGCCGGTGCGCACTGGGCTTGGCACATAAAGATAGGTCTGTGCGATAGGCTTTATCAGATATTTATCCAATGTCAGGTTAAGCCTAAAAGAAGCGCGGTTAATGCCCTCAAAAGGATCATTGCTATCGTCAAGA
>JBPCVS010000125.1:0-3154 GCA_051010295.1 Parvibaculales bacterium
TTATCGTCATAAAAGCCTTATCGTCATAAAAAATTGAGGGGAGATAAATAGCGATGAATTTTGATTTTTCGGACGACCAGAAAATGCTGAAAGACCAAGCACGGAAATTTTTGCAAGATAAATGCAGCTATGATGATGTGCGCAAAATTTTGGAAGGCGATGCCAGCCATGATGACAGCCTTTGGCAAGGCTTGTGCGAATTGGGTTTTGCGGGTGCGGCCATTCCTGAAGAATTTGGCGGTTTGGGGCTGGGCGCATTAGAGCTTTGCGTGATTGCTGAAGAATTGGGGCAGGTGGCCGCGCCAGTGCCGTTTTCCTCTTCAATTTATTTAGCTGCCGAAGGGTTAAAATTATTTGCCAGCACGGAGCAAAAACAGGCTTGGCTACCAAAATTGGCCAGTGGCGAGATGATTGGCACATTGGCGGCGGCTGAAGGCACCCATGCCCCCTCACCAAAATCAATTACCACGCGCTTTGCCGATGGCAAAATAAACGGCACAAAATTGCCAGTCGCCGATGGCGGCACGGCCAATTTCGCGCTGGTGCTGGCCAATAGTGGCGGTGCGGGCGAGCAAGCATTATCGCTGGTGCTGGTTACACTTGATGATGATGGCATCACGCGCCGCGAAGTGGAAACCATTGACCCGACACGCGGCCATGTGGAACTCATATTTGAAAACACCCCCGCCGCGCTGGTTGGCAAAGCGGGCGAGGGCTGGAGCAATTATAAACGCATTGAAGCGGGGGCGGCGGTGCTGATGGCTTTTGAACAAATTGGCGGGGCTGAGGCGGCGATGAATATGGCGAAGGAATATGCGTTGACCCGTTATGCTTTTGGGCGACAAATTGGCTCTTACCAAGCCGTCAAACACCGCGTGGCGGATATGTATGTGAAGCTGGAATTGGCGCGTTCAAATTGCTATTATGGTGCGATGATGCTGGCCGAAGAAGGCGCAGATTTAGAAATTGCGGCGGCGGCGGCGCGGGTGGCGGCCACTGAAGCCTATCGTTTTGCGGCGCAGGAAAATATCCAACTGCATGGCGGCATCGGCTTCACATGGGAGGCCAACACGCAATTTCACTATCGCCGTTCAAAATTATTGGCACTGGCATTGGGCAATGCAAGTCGCTGGAAAGACCGATTGGTTACCGCCCTTGAACAAAAAAATGCGCAAAGCAATGTAGCCTAGACAGGCCAAACTAATAACAGGAGAGATTGAGATGGATTTTAACGATACCCCACAAGAAGCCGAATTTCGCGGCCAAGTGCGTGATTGGCTACAAGCCAATGCCAAACGCAAAGACCCAGATAAGGTGCGCGGTGGTCGCGCCCGCAAATCGGAAGCCGAGCGTTTAGTTAATGCGCGGGCGTGGCAAGCCAAAAAAGCCGATGCGGGCTATGCCGCGATTACTTGGCCAAAAGAATATGGCGGCTTGGGCGGCACCCCGATTCAATCGGTGATTTATGCACAAGAAGAAAGCAATTTTGATGTGCCGGGCGGGTTTTTTGAAATTGGGTTGGGCATGTGTATTCCTACCATGATGGCTTGGGCCAGCAAAGAGCAATGCGAAAATTATGTAAAACCCGCACTTTATGGCGAAGAAATATGGTGTCAGCTATTTTCCGAACCATCGGCGGGTTCAGATGTGGCGGGGCTGCGCACCAAAGCCGAACGCGATGGCGATGATTGGGTGATTAACGGCCAAAAAGTTTGGACTTCGGGCGCGCAATATTGCGATTATGGGATTATTGTAACGCGCTCCGACCCGACCGTGCCGAAACATAAAGGGCTTAGTTTTTTCTTTCTTGATATGAAATCGCCCGGTATTGAGGTGCGCCCGATTAAGCAAATGTCTGGTGGTGCAGATTTTAACGAAGTGTTTTTTACCGATGTGCGGGTGCCAGATAGCCAACGGTTGGGCGCAGTAGGCGAGGGTTGGAAAGTCGCGCTAACCACTTTGATGAATGAAAGGCTGGCCATCGGGCAAGGCTCAGGCGTTGACTATAATGAGCTTCTCAAATTGGCCAATGCGACCATGCTGGAAGATGATATGGCCATTAAAAATGCCAATGTGCGCGAAAAGCTGGCCGATTGGTATGTGCAGACGCAGGGGCTAAAATATACCAAATTCCGCACTTTGACGGCTTTATCCAAAGGCCAAACGCCGGGCGCAGAAAGCTCTATTGGAAAAATTGTCTCTGGCCCCAAAATGCAAGACCTCGCCTCTTTTGCGATGGATATTCAAGGCCAAGGCGGTATTTTGAGCTCTGATGAAGATAGCGAAATGGATGGTGCTTTTGCGCAACAATGGCTGTGGGCGGCGGGTTATCGCATTGCTGGCGGCACAGATGAAATTTTGCGCAATATCGTGTCGGAGCAGGTGCTGGGTATGCCGCAAGATATTCGGGTTGATAAAAATGTGCCATTTAACGAACTTGCTAGCAATAAATAGCCAAAGAAATAGTTGCTAATCATGCAAATTGACGCACAAAATTATCGCTTTTGCGTCGCCCCAATGATGGATTGGACCGACCGCTATGATCGGTTTTTTCTCCGCCTTATGTCGCGCCATGCGCGGCTTTATACCGAAATGGTGACGGCGGATGCTATTTTGCATGGCGACAAAGCGCGGTTGCTAGATTTTAATGCGGCCGAACATCCGCTTGCTTTGCAGCTTGGCGGCAGTAACCCGCATAAGCTGGCACAAGCGGCGCGTATTGGTGCGGATTGGGGCTATGATGAAATAAACTTTAATGTCGGCTGCCCATCAGACCGCGTGCAAAATGGCCGCTTCGGGGCGTGTTTGATGAGCGAGCCTGATTTGGTGGCCGATTGTCTGGCGGCCATGCGCCACGCGGTGGATATTCCAGTAACCATGAAATGCCGCATCGGGGTAGATGAGCAAACCCCGCAAGACGCGCTTTTTACTTTGGTGGAAAAAACTACCGCCATCGGCATTGAGCAAATCAGTGTGCATGCGCGCAAAGCATGGCTACAGGGGCTCAGCCCCAAACAAAACCGCGATATTCCGCCGCTTGATTATCCATTGGTGTATCGCCTTAAAAAGCAATTTCCCAATTTGATTATTGTTCTCAATGGCGGCCTCGCAACATTGGCTGACGCACTGGCGCAACTGCCCAAAGTTGATGGCG
>JBPCVS010000126.1:0-2767 GCA_051010295.1 Parvibaculales bacterium
AATAATCAAGATGGGCTTGTTCTTGCGCGGCCATATCGGCAATTAAATCATGGGTTGCTTGGTGGTGTTTGCTATGGCGAAACACTGCAAGCTGGCCATCATAGATTTTTACCGCGCCATGTTCGCCAGCATGGTCAACGCGCATCATGGCATGTATTTTTGGGTGTAGGGACATCTATGCGTCTCCATTATCTCTATTATTTGTGCGGTTTAGGCCGAATAGTGCCAACCCCGCCAAGCCCAATGAGGCGATAAAATTATAGCCCGCCATAGAAATGCCGAATAGGGTAAAAGTGGTTTCTTCGCAACGCACCAACGGGCTGGTTTTTAATAGCTGCAATAATTGTTGTGTGTTTTCGGGCGCACCATCGCCAGCGATGCCGCAACTTTGCGGCCCTGCCCACCAGCCATATTCCACGCCAGCATGATAGCCGCCTAAGCCTGCGCTTAATGTGAAAATCACCATGAGCGGCAAAAACAACCCCCGCGCTATTGTGGGCTGGCGGTGCGCCACCCATGCGGCAATCAACGCCAGTGGCACACCAACATAATAAGGCAGGCGTTGTTGCAGACACAAAACGCAAGGCTTTAACCCGCCAAAATGCTCGCTGGCCAGCGCCACCAAAATAATGGCCAACGCACCCAAAGCGATGAGCCATGCTGTGTTTTTTATACTCATATTTTAAGCCCGCTTATTAGCATAAAGCCTAGCACCAGCAAGCCAAATAACACCAGCATAGCGAGGCCAAAATAACGTTCAATAAGGCGGCGGATTTGTGGTCCGAAAAAATAAATCAAGCCCGCCACCAGATAAAACCGAAACCCACGCCCCACCAGACAAGCCAGTAGAAACGGGATAAAACCCAGCCCGGTTACACCACTGGCAATGGTGGCCACTTTGAACGGCAAAATGGAGATGGCTGCGGCCACCACAATTTGCATACCCCATTCATTATAAAAGCTGGTGAAGCGGGCAAAAGCCGCCGCCCCGCCATAGGCCGCAATGATGGATTGGCCGATTGTATCCCACAAAAAATAGCCAATAATATAGCCCAAAGCCGCCCCTGCCACTGATGCCAATGTGCAGATGGTGGCCAAAATTTTGGCGCGGGCGCGTTGTGCCAGCACCATTGGAATAAGCAGTGCGTCAGGCGGAATGGGAAAAAAAACGCTTTCAGTAAAGGCCACGCCCGCCAACACCCAATCGGCATATTTGTGTTTGGATAGCGTGAGGGTTTTGTCATAGAGCAGGCGCAACATGGCGGCTAGTTTAGCGATTGGTGGCGACCAGTGAAAGCAATTTTTGCGGCTAGATTTTTGGCGGCACCCTATTTATAGTGTGGCGCATGGTTGCCCTTGTGGCGGAATTGGTAGACGCGACGGACTCAAAATCCGTTTCTAGCAATGGAGTGTCGGTTCGAGTCCGACCAAGGGCACCATTTTATTTTATAGCTATTTTATAGGGTGGGGTTGTGATGAAATTTTTAGATACCATAAAACAGGTTGCCGCCGCGATGCGCAAATTGATTGCCGATAAGGAAGACACCACACAAGTTTTCATTATTTTGCAGGCATTGGCGGGCAATTCTGGCGTGCGCGCTTATAAGCGATTTTTGCAATCGCCCGATGCGGAGGCGATACTTTGTGCCGATAAAGCTTTGATAGAATGGTTGCGCGACCGCGATTGGCTGGCGGCGCAGCCGTCTGGCTCATTGGCTTGTGCCTATCATCAATTTACCGAAAGAGAAAATATCACGGCTGATGGATTGGTGGCGGCCAGCGAAACGGGCGGCCGCGATTATGAGACGCTTTCGCCGCGCCAGCGCATTTATCAAACCCGCCAACGCGATGCGCATGATTTGTGGCATGTGATAACGGGCTATGGCCGCGATTCATTGGGTGAGTTGGCTTTGTTGGCTGTTACGTGGCGGCAATCGGGCAATATCGGGCTGTTGCTGATTATCGCGCTTGGCTGGCGGGTGACGCGCAAAGCCGCACCGCATGTTAAAATTTGGCCAGTTCTGCGCGAGGGTTTTCGGCGTGGCAAAAAAGGCGGCAATTTGCCCGCCGCCCATTGGGAGAGCCTGTTGTCGCGTCCGCTTGATGCAGTGCGGGAGGAGCTGGGCTTTGCCGCGCCGCCAACTGCCTATCGCGCTTTTTTGAAAGCCAATGACGCGCCAGAAAGCCATGACCCAGAAAATGCTGATACAAAAATAGCGGCGGAATAAAACTACGCAAAGCATATAAAGGAGAGGGCGATGGCAGGGAGCAATATGACAAACACCAGCGACAAAACAAGCAAAGTGGAAGTCCGTGACAATGTAATCTGGATTAAACACATTAAAAATAATTCCGCACTTGCCGCGCACCTTTGCTCTATGAATGCTGGTGAAAGCATTAAATTGGAAGTTGCTGGAGAGCGTGGGCTTTGGTGCAAAATGAACAATCAAAACAATGATGAAAAACGCCCTACAAATGGGATAAAGCCAGCCGATGAAAAAACCAAAGATTTTTGGTGGTCTATGCAAGATTACCGAAGAGAGGGACACTATGTTGCCATTCAGCGCATAGGGTGAAAATATAAAACCGATGATATGGATGAAAAACCGTCATCAAAAAATTAAATTTTCAGATAAAAATAATTTTTCACAATAGGGGACTAGCGATGGCAAAAATGGAACGTCCGCATAATATATTAAATTCTGCGCCCGATGCTGACCGCCGCCTTAATACAAATATAAAAGGGCTGGTTTTTTGGTGGTCGGGC
>JBPCVS010000127.1:0-2718 GCA_051010295.1 Parvibaculales bacterium
TGCATTTATCATTGCAAGCGGGCGATAATATGATTTTGAAACGCATGAAACGCCGCCACAACCGCGAGCAAGCCATTGCCTTGTGTCGCCATCTCAAAAGCCGCCGCCGCGATATTGTGTTTGGCGCGGATATAATTGCTGGTTTTCCCACCGAAACCGATGCAATGTTTGAAAATTCTTTGCGGCTGATAAAACAATGTGGGCTGGTTTGGTTGCATGTGTTTCCCTTTTCGCCACGCCCCAACACACCTGCTGCCAAAATGCCGCAACTGCCCGATACCACCATAAAAGCCCGCGCCGCCGCCTTGCGCAAGGCGGGCGCAAAACACCGCACTGGTTGGCTGGCACGGCAAAAAAACAAGGTGCAACAGGTTTTGGTAGAAAAAGCCGATATGGGGCGATGCGAAAATTTTGCGCGTATCCATATACCGCAAAGCACTATACCGCAAAATAGGGCAAAATCTGGCGATATTATTGCTATGCGCGTGAGCGGCCATGATGGCGATGCCCTCAAAGGCGCGGTTTTATGAGCGGATTTTTTGCAAAATTAAAACAGGGATTAACCCGCTCTAGCCACGCTTTGGGCGATGGCCTATCTGGCGTATTAGGCAACAGCAAATTGGCCGCAGAGCGGCTGGAAGCACTGCAAGATGTGTTGATTATGGCCGATTTGGGCTTGCCCGCCAGCCAAGCCATTATTGCCGCTTTGCGCGACAATCGCGCTTTGGCCAATTTGGATGATGCCGCTTTGCGCACCGCTTTGGCCGACCAAATTGCCGCCTTGTTGCAAGCCGTGCAACAGCCGCTTATTTTGCCTGACAAAAAGCCAGCCGTGATTATTATGGCGGGCGTAAATGGCGCGGGCAAAACCACCAGCATTGGCAAATTGGCACAGCATTTTATCAATGATGGCAAAAGCGTAATGCTGGCCGCCTGCGACACATTTCGCGCCGCCGCCAGCGACCAGTTGGCAATATGGGGGGCGCGGGTTGGCGTGGAGGTGGTGCATGGCGCAACCAATGCCGATGCCGCAGGGCTGGCTTTTCAGGCATTGGAAAAAGCGCAAAGCGACGGCACCGATATATTGATGATTGACACCGCAGGGCGGCTACAAAATAATGAAAATCTGATGGCCGAGCTGGCTAAAATTATCCGTGTTTTGGCCAAGCTGGATGCGGGCGCACCGCATGCCACTTTGCTGGTGATGGATGCCACCACTGGCCAAAATGGGCTAAGCCAAGCGCAGGCTTTTATGGATGCCGCGCAGGTTACAGGCTTGATTATTACCAAGCTGGACGGCACAGCACGTGGTGGCGTGTTGGTGCCAATCGCCATGGCGTTGCAATTACCTGTGCATTTTATTGGGGTTGGCGAACAGCTAGAAGATTTGCAACAATTTAACGCGCAAGAATTTGCAATCGCGCTTACTGGTGCTGATGCAACAAACAAAGAGAGCGATGATGAGTAAAATAAAATTTATTGAGGAATTTGCGCCGCTATTGGTGTTTTTTCTGCTTAATGCCTATGGCGCGCAATGGCTGGGGCGGCCTGATGAAGATAGTCTTTTTATTGCCACTGGCGGCTTTATGCTGGCCTTGATTATCGCCATAATATCGGCTTTAGCACGTGGCCACCGCCCCAATAATATGACCATTATATCAGCCGCTTTTGTGTTGATATTCGGCGCGCTCACCCTGTTTTTGCGCGATGAGACTTTTATCAAAATCAAACCAACCATGATTTATATTTTGCTGGCGGGATTGTTGGGCTGGGGGCTGGTGCGCGGGCAATTTTATTTGCGCCTATTGATGGGCAATATGGTGGCACTCACCCATACAGGCTGGCACAAGCTGACCTTGCGTTGGATAGGGTTTTTTGTGGTGCTTGCCATGCTTAATGAAATTATCTGGCGCACCCAAAGCACCGATATTTGGGTTAATTTCAAAGTATTTGGTATTTTGTCATTGACCTTTATTTTTATAGTGGCGCAAATGCCGCTTTTCAAAAATCACGCATTAGAGACTTCTGATAAAGAAAAATCATAGGTAATCTGCATTTCTTTGCCAAGCATTTCGCAAGCGCGGTTTTGCGCGGCGAAAGCATCTATAAGTTGCTCACGTATCATCGCTATAACGGCGGGCAATATCGGCAAAGCCCGGCGTTTTGCTCCAATCATCGGGCTCGGTGAAAGGCGCGAAAGCGGTTTGCCCCCGCACCTGCTGATAATGGATGAGTGCCCAATAAACGCTGGGAAAAGCCAGCGCGTCCCATGGAATATCGTCCCAATCAAACAGCGCGACTTCGCGGCTTTCGGCACCCACCGCTATATCGGGGGTGGCCAGCGCACCGCGATAATAAATATGCACTTGGCTGATACGCGCCACATTATAAATACCAATCAGCGCGTCGGGGATAATTTCCGCACAAGCTTCTTCTCGTGCTTCGCGCACCGCACCTTGCGCCACTGTTTCGCCCTGTTCCATAAAGCCAGCAGGCAAAGTCCAAAAATTATTGCGCGGCTCAATGGCACGACGACACATAAGAATTTTATCTTGCCAAACCCCCACCACGCCGGCAATCACTTTGGGGTTAACATAATTTATCAGCCCGCAATGGTCGCAAATGCCGCGCTTGATTGAATCATCATGCGGTGTGCGCTGGCTAAAAGATAAGTCGCGCTCATAGCTGCGCGATTGGTCACGAAAACTCATTGTGTTT
>JBPCVS010000128.1:0-3679 GCA_051010295.1 Parvibaculales bacterium
TTTGCAGGCCGATATTGATTTGCTGAAAGCAAAAATTGATGCGGGCGCGACTCGTGCCATTACGCAATTTGTGTTTGATACCGATATTTATTTGCGCTTCCGTGACGCGCTGGCGAAAAATAATGTCACAATTCCGTTGGTGGCGGGTATTATGCCAACCACCAATTTTGCGGGGGTTAAGCGCATGGCGGCTTTGTGCGGTGCGAGCATTCCCGACTCTTTGGCGGCACAATATGCAGGGCTGGAAGATGAAGCCGAAACGCGCAAATATATTGCGGCTTGCGTGGCGGTGGAGCAATGCCGCATTTTGCTCAATGAGGGTTTTGAGCAGCTGCATTTTTATACATTAAATCAGGTTGATTTGACTTTTGCCGTGTGCCGCATTTTGCAACTTGGCGAACAAAATGACCAAAAAAACGGCCAGAAAAATGGAGTGCGCAAATGAGCTGGACACGCGACACGCGCATTGCTGAAATTGAACAGCTGATTGGCCAGCGCATATTGATTATTGATGGCGCGATGGGCACGATGATTCAGCAACATAGGCTGGATGAGGCGGCTTTTCGCGGGGCGCGTTTTGCCGATTTTAAGGTTGATTTGCAGGGCAATAATGACCTGCTATCGCTAACCCAGCCGCATATTATCCGCGATATTCACAAAATCTATTTGGATGCGGGCAGTGATATTGTTGAGACCAATACATTTTCATCAACCGCCATTGCGCAGGCCGATTATCAGTTGGAGGCACTGGCTTATGAGCTTAATTTTGAAGCGGCAAAATTGGCGCGGCAAGCCTGTGACTTGGCCGAAGCGGAGACTCCTGCGCGTCCGCGCTATGTGGCGGGTGCGCTGGGCCCGACCAATCGCACGGCTTCAATCTCGCCCGATGTTAATGACCCTGCGGCACGTAATATCAGCTATGATGAATTGCATGCCGCCTATAAAGAAGCCGCTTTGGGGTTGGTGGAAGGCGGCGCGGATTTGCTTCTCATTGAAACAATTTTTGACACGCTCAACGCCAAAGCCGCCATTCATGCGGTGCAAGATGTGTTTGCCGATAGCGGCATTATTTTGCCATTAATGATTTCTGGCACGATAACCGATAAATCGGGGCGCACTTTGTCGGGGCAGACGACCGAGGCTTTTTGGAATTCTGTGTGCCACGCCAAGCCTTTTGCGGTGGGGCTTAATTGCGCTTTGGGGGCTGAGGAAATGCGCCCCTATGTGGCAGAAATTGCGCGGGTAACGGACGCTCATATTTGCATTTATCCCAATGCTGGCTTGCCCAATGAATTTGGCGAATATGACCAATCAGCCGAAGCGATGGCGGCGGTGGTGGGGGATTTTGCGCAAAGCGGATTGGTGAATATCTTGGGTGGCTGTTGCGGCACAACGCCAGAGCATATTGCGGCCATTGCGCAAGCCACCCAAAATTTGCGCCCGCGCATTGCGCCAAAAATTGAACCGCTCTTGCGCTTATCGGGGCTGGAGCCTTTTACTTTAAGCCGCGATATTCCCTTTGTGAATATCGGCGAGCGCACCAATGTTACGGGTTCGGCGCGGTTTCGCAAATTAATCACCGATGGCGATTTTGATACGGCATTGGAAGTGGCGCGTCAGCAGGTGGAAAATGGCGCGCAAATTATTGATGTCAATATGGATGAGGGCATGCTTGACAGCGAAGCCGCGATGGTGCGCTTTTTGAACCTTGTTGCCACCGAGCCCGATATTGCTCGTGTGCCGATTATGATTGATAGTTCCAAATGGTCGGTGATTGAGGCTGGCCTAAAAGTGGTGCAGGGTAAATCGGTGGTTAACTCAATTTCGCTCAAAGAGGGTGAGGCCGCGTTTTTAACCCAAGCGCAAGCCTGTTTGCGCTATGGCGCGGCCGTGATTGTGATGGCGTTTGACGAGCAAGGCCAAGCCGACACGGTGGCGCGCAAATATGAGATTTGTGCGCGTTCCTATCAGCTATTGCTTACGCTTGGCTTTGCGCCCAGCGATATTATTTTTGACCCAAATATCTTTGCAGTCGCCACAGGCATTGAGGCGCATAATAATTATGCGGTTGATTTTATTGAGGCGACAAAACAAATACGCGATAATTTGCCGCATGCGCATGTATCAGGCGGGGTCTCTAATATCTCATTTTCGTTTCGCGGCAATGAGCGTGTGCGCGAGGCCATGCATTCGGGGTTTTTATATCATGCCATTAAAGCGGGTATGGATATGGGCATTGTCAATGCTGGCCAGTTGGCAATTTATGAAGATATTGATGCGCAGCTCAAACAAGCGGTGGAAGATGTGTTGCTTAATCGCACCGATGAGGCCACCGATAATTTGCTGGCTTTGGCGGAGAATTATCACGGCATAGCGGGGGCGCAACAAAAGCCCGATTTAAGCTGGCGCGAAAATGCAGTGGCGGCGCGGATAAGCCATGCGTTGGTTAATGGCATTGGCGATTTTATTGAAGAAGATGCGGAAGAAGCGCGGCAGTTTTTTGACAAGCCGCTCAAAGTGATTGAGGGGCCGTTGATGGACGGCATGAATCGGGTTGGCGATTTATTTGGCGATGGTAAAATGTTTTTGCCGCAGGTTGTAAAATCGGCGCGGGTGATGAAACGCGCTGTGGCTTATTTGGAGCCCTTTATGGAGTCGGAAAAAACTGCCAATAGAAGCAAAGGCAAAATCCTAATGGCGACGGTGAAAGGCGATGTGCATGATATTGGAAAAAATATCGTGGGCGTGGTTTTGCAATGCAATAATTTTGAGGTGATTGATTTGGGCGTGATGGTGGCGGCCAATAAAATTATTGATACGGCGCTGGCCGAGCAGGTGGATATTATCGGCCTGTCGGGACTAATTACGCCTAGCCTTGATGAAATGTGCCATGTGGCGGCTGAGATGGAGCGGCGCGGCTTAAAATTGCCGTTGCTGATTGGTGGCGCGACCACTTCTAAAGTGCATACGGCGGTGAAAATTAACCCCAATTATTGCGCTGGCCAAAGCGTTTATGTAACCGATGCCAGCCGTGCCGTAGGTGTTGTTAGCACGCTTTTATCGCAAGATAAAAAAGCTGATTATCAAGCCGATATTCGCGCTGATTATGAGGCGATGGCGCATGCCCATGCGCAAGCCCAAACGCGTGGGCAAAGCAATCGTGCACCGCTTGCAAAAGCGCGGGCCAATGGCTTTGACATTAAGAGTGATAAATACACGCCTATTAAGCCGCACTTGCTGGATGGCAAACAGCATGGAAAACAGGCGGGCAAAAAATTCGTCAATTATGACCTTGCCGAATTGCGCGATTATATTGACTGGACACCATTTTTTCAAAGCTGGGATTTGCATGGCCGCTACCCCGATATTTTGCAAGATAATAAAGTCGGGGAAGCCGCCACTACTTTATTTAAGGACGCGCAAAAATTGCTTGACCGGATAATTGATGAAAAACAACTCACCGCCAACGCAGTGATTGGGTTTTGGCCAGCTGCGCGTGATGGCGATGATATTATTATTTATAAAAATGCAAAGCGGCAGAGTGAACGTGCGCGTCTGCATAGTTTGCGCCAGCAAATGCAGCGCAACAATGACCGCCCAAATTTCGCGCTGGCTGATTTTATCGCGCCAGTGGGTGGCGCACCCGATTATATTGGCGGCTTTGCGGTAACAACTGGGC
>JBPCVS010000129.1:0-15810 GCA_051010295.1 Parvibaculales bacterium
CGTCCGAATAGGCGTTCAATATCGGCTAGTTTTAGCTCTACATAGGTTGGGCGGCCATGATTACATTGGCCAGAATTTGGCGTGGCTTCCATGTCGCGCAACAAGGCGTTCATCTCTTCAACATTGAGGCGGCGGCCAGCGCGCACCGATGTATGACACGCCAAAGTGCTAGCAATTTCTTCCAGCCTTTCGGTCAGTGCCCGCGCTTCGCCCAGCTCTTGCATTTCTTGTGCCATATCGCGCAACATTTGCGGGCAATCCGCGCCATATAGCATGGCTGGCACTTCGCGCAACATAAGCGCGGTGCTACCCGGCGCACCCGTGCCAAAACTTTCAATCACAAAACCCAATTCGCTCAATTCATCGGTGCGCGCCAAAAGCCGCTCGGCCTCTTCTGTTTCCAATTCTACAATTTCTGGCACCAACAAAATTTGTCGCTTGATGCCTTGTGCGGCAATTTGCGCTTTCATGCGCTCATAAACCAGCCGCTCATGCGCGGCATGTTGGTCAACCACCACAAAGCCATCATGGGTTTGCGCCAAAATATAAGTCTCATGCAGCTGCGCCCGCGCCAGCCCCAAAGGCAACGATATTTCTGGCGGCGGGCTTGGTGTTTGGGCGGCCATATCGCCTGTGTCTCCTGCGCCTGCCACGCCTCCCGTGCCTTCGGCACTTATACCTGCCGTGCCTTCGGCACTTATGCCCGGCGTGCCTGCAGCACTGTGCCACTCTGCACCATCTTCATTCATTGCAAGCGGGGCTTGCGCTTGCATGGCAGTTGCAAAATTGCCTGCGCCACTTGCCCCGCCGCCACCCCTGCGAAAAGCCGATAAAGCCTTATCAGCCACAGTGGTAGAAGCGCGATGCCCGCCTTGCGCCAAAGCCGCCCGCAACGCGCCCACAATCATACCGCGCACCAGCCCCGCATCGCGAAACCGCACTTCGGTTTTGGCGGGGTGCACATTGACATCAAGCTGGCTTGGGTCAATCTCAAGAAACAAAGCCAACGCTGGATGCCGATTACCCGCCAAAAAATCTTGATAAGCCCCGCGCACCGCGCCATTGAGCAAGCGGTCTTTGACCGGGCGGCCATTCACCACCAGATATTGTTTTTGCGCGGTCGCGTGATTATAGGTCGGCACACCAGCAAAGCCGTGCAACATCAAATCATCACGCCCCGCCGAAACCGCAATCGCATTGGCCTCAAATTCTTTGCCCATAATGGCCGATAGACGTTTAAGCGCGGCATCATCGCCATTTTCGGGGCGCACCACAAAATTGCGGCGGCCATCGCTGAGCAAGCTAAAGCCAATATGCGGGTGCGCCATCGCCAGCCTTTTGACAACGTCACTAATCGCCATTGTTTCGGCGCGATCAGATTTCAAAAATTTAAGCCGCGCTGGTGTGGCATAAAATAAGTCGCGCACCTCAACCCGTGTGCCAGTGCGTCCAGCGGCGGGCTGCGGGGTGGTCACTTTGCCGCCCTCCAATTTTATCTGCATGGCCTGTTGTGCATCAGGCGGGCGCGATATAATGCTCAACCGCGCCACCGCCCCGATAGATGGCAAAGCCTCACCCCGAAAACCAAGCGTGGCAATGCGAAATAGTCGGTCGCCGCCATCGCCCTGCGGCAATTTGGAAGTCGCATGACGTTCAACCGCAAGGCACAAATCATCGCTATCCATGCCATGCCCATCATCTTCTACCAAAATAAGCTGTTTGCCGCCCGCCCCAAGACTAATATCAATCTGGTGCGCCCCAGCATCTATGGCATTTTCAACCAGCTCTTTCACCACACCAGCAGGGCGTTCCACCACCTCGCCAGCCGCAATGCGGTTGATAGTGGCTTCTGACAGGCGGATAATATCGCTCATCATTGCCCCCCTTTCAGCCCATCGCTAAAATTGTGCAAATAATCCATAGCGCGTTTTTTAACCCCCTCAACGGCAGGCTGGTCAAACGCATTAACACCCAATAAATCGGCTGTAAAAATTGTTTCCATCATAAAATGCATCGCCAACGCACCAATCGTTTCAGCATCAATAGCGGCCAGCGCGATGCGCCGCACGGGTCTTTGATGCATCACTAACATATCATAAGTCGCATTGGCACAAGCCGCAACCAAATCACCCATTGTGTGCCCTGCCAACCCCGCCGCGCCAGTATAATCAGCAAAACTTTCGGGCATGGGCGCGCCCTGTTTGGCGGTGGGGTGAGTCAAAATTGTATAAAATTTATCATCGGCACCCTCCAAATAAAGTTGAAGCTGGCTGTGCTGGTCTAGCGGCCCCAGCGCGGCCACTGGCACCGAGCCTTGCCCCGCCTTGCCCAGACTTTCTGCCCAAAGCTGGCGATACCAATGCGATAGCCGCGCCAACCTATCGGCATAGGGCCACAGCACATTAACCATGCGCCCCGCCTGCATATGCGCCACCTGCACCGCCGCGCCCTGCACCGCAGGGTGCGTTATTGGCGCATCACCATATAGCAGCGCATCAACCACGCTTTTTGCGCCAGCACGCACCGCAAGCGGGTCAATGCCAGCCCAAATGGACGGCAACAAACCAACATTGCTCAAAATAGAAAACCGTCCGCCAATATCGGCCTCATGCGGCAAAACCTCAAATTGATAATTGGCCGCCAACTGGCGCAAAGCATTGTCGCCAACCTCACAAATACCAGCCAAATGTGTAGATGGCGACAACCCCACCCTATCAAGTGCCGCCAGCGCACCGCCTAATTGCATCAAGGTTTCGGCTGTTGTGCCCGATTTTGATACCACCAAAAACCGCGTGGCCGCCAAATCTTCACCCAACAAAGCATCATAGCTGGTCGCGTCAAGATTATCGGCAAAAATCAAACGCGGCATAGACGACACAGATGGCATCGCGCTTTTCTCCGACAATTGCTCCGATAGGGTGAACGCGCCAGAAATTTGCGCCAGCACCTGCGCACCCAAACTTGACCCACCCACCCCAAAAATAATAATGCGCTCAGCATTGGCGGCCAATCGGGTGGCTAATTGTTGCATGGGCGCAATATCATCAGTTTTTGTGGGTAATTGGAAAAGCGGCAATGGGTGCGCCCGATAATGCTCAATATGCGGCACTAATGCGGTACAAGCCGTTTCAAAAAACCCCTGTGTATGCGCACATAATGCGTCATCCAGTGCAAAATCTATCGTCGTAAAATCTATCGTCATTTGTATCTTTTATTTCCCATGATTCTATCTTATTAGTCTTTTTTTAGAAGCTTTTTAAGGGCATTTTATACGCATTTTAATATCGGGCTGCACTTGCCCTTGCACTTAATGTGGCAATTGTTAGGTTAGGCAGGTTTTAATGCACACCATTCAACAGCTATTAAACAGATATTGAAAGGGTGTTGGGAGAAGCATTTATGTCGCAAAATGAAACAGATGAGCAAACCGATAAATTAAGCGCGCATTTGCTACTCTTAGCGGCACTTATTGGTTTGTTGCTGGCGGTGCTGGCCGCCCTGCCCCAAATGAGCCAACCTTTGGTCAATGATGGTATTGTTGTGCGCGTTAATGATAGGCATATTGACCGCACAGAATATGCCCGCGCTTATAAAGCCTTGCTTGATGACAAGCGAAAAGCCCCCACACAAGCCGATAAAAAACTGGCACTTGATAGATTGATTGAGGAAGAATTGCTGGTGCAACGCGGGCTAGAAATTGGCCTTATTGATGGCGATACCAATGTGCGTAAAGCCGTTGCTTCTGCGGTTATTGAATTTGTGCTGGCACAAAATGGCACCGCCGCCGCCAGCGCGCTTGACCTACAAAATTTTTATCAGGCCAACAAAGCGCGTTTTACACCTGCTGCACGTCTGCAAGTAGAACGCATATTTGTGCGCCAATTTGATGGCGCAGGCAATAAGCTGGTAGATGATGAGACCATTGCTCAAAAATTGGATAATATCCGCACCGCATTACGCAATGGACAAAATTTTACGCATGTCGCGACCATGATGGGCGATGATATTTTGCCGCCCTTGCCGCGCATTATGCTGGTGCGCAACAAAATGTATGATTATCTCGGCACACAGCTTACCGATATGGCGGCGCAACTGCCTGCTGGGGCGATTAGCGATGCTATTGCCGATGGCGCGGGTTGGCATTTTCTCCGCATTGTCAGAAATCAGCCAGCACGTGCGCCAGAATTTGCAACAATACAACCGCAAATTGAGGCCGCCTTTAGTCGCCAACGCGATGATGCGTCTTTGCGCGACTATCTTAATTGGTTGAAAAAACGCGCCAATATTATTTATGCCGAAGATGCCCCACAATGAAATATGCAGTGAAATATGCCGTGAAACATGCAGGACGATATATCTTTTTCCTGATGATTTTTTGCGCGCTATCCGCGCCCGCAATAGCGCATAATAAAAGCCTCAGCTTTTCGCAATTTTTCTGGCAAGGGCGCAACATTGAAGTTATTTTTTCTGTCCCCGCCCGTGATGTAACCTTATTGCCAAATGCCAAACAAAGCACCGCACCGCATATATTGGCGCAGATTTTAGGCCAACACCTCAATAAAGCAATAAAACTTAGGCAAATTGCCGCGCCGTGCCAGCAACAAAGTCTTTTTCAGCCTCTGCCAGCACAAGCCGGGTATATCCGCGTCATGGCAAATTATATCTGCTTTAGCAATGCTTCCAATCTGACAATCACCAATAATGCGTTTTTTGATAGTGCGGGGTCGCATGTGCATTTTGCGCGCATTATTTTGCAAGCCGACAGCCCCGGTGGTGAGGAGATATTATTTACCGCCACCCAACGCGAATATACATTATCCACCCAGCGCGACGGCAGTATTCGCGCCCGCAGCAGTTTTGTGCAAGGGTTTGGAAATTATTTTCGGCACGGGGTGGTGCATATTTTATCAGGTGCCGACCATTTAGCTTTTTTAATGTGTCTGCTGCTCATCGCCACCTCGCGCCGTCACGCGCTGGTGCTTATTACTGGCTTTACACTCGGCCATTCCATCACATTAGCGTTGAGTGTGCTAAGCCCCATCGTGCCAAACAGCACATTGATAGAAGCCATGATTGGTGGCTCAATCGCCATTGTTGCGGCTGAAACAATTTTGGCCAGAAACGGATTGATGCCAGCCACTGGCATTGGCACGGCTTTGGTGCTGTTTGCGCTGGCTGGTTTTTCGGCCATATCAGGCGGTGCCATCGCGCTGTCGGCATGGGCGGGCATGATGCTTTTTGTGGTGAGCTATGGTTTCCTCATCAATAATGAACGCGATAATCAATATTTTGCCGCCATGCTGACATTAGCTTTTGGCATGTTTCATGGCTTTGGCTTTGGTGGTTTATTGCTTGAGGTGGGATTGCCAAAAAATCAAATGCTAACAGGTCTGCTTGGTTTTAATTTAGGGGTTGAGTTTGGTCAGCTTATCATTTTAATACCTGCTATGATAATTGCCCCCTATATAAAAAATTTGTTACCGCCTATTCGTCCGCTCATTGGCACAAATTGGCAGGGCATTGCCGCCGCAGGGCTAACCAGTTATGGCGTGTTTTTATTTGCAACACGTGCTATTTTTTGAAAAATAATTTTGGGAGAAAAATAATGAGCAACCGTTTTCTGGCACACACAGGTGCCAAATATCCGATTATTCAAGCACCGATGGGCTGGATTGCGCGGGCGCAACTGGCCTCTGCCGTGTGCAAAGCTGGAGGATTAGGCATTATAGAAACCTCATCTGGCGAAACAGAAAATTGCCGTGCCGAAATTGAAAAAATGTTCACCCTGACTGACGCACCTTTTGGCGTTAATCTACCCATTTTGTTTTTGAAAGATGATGCCATAATGGAATTTATCTGCAGGAGTGGCGTTAAATTTGTCACCACATCAGCAGGCAGCCCAAGCAAATATATCGCGCCCCTCAAACAAGCTGGCATTGTGGTTTATCATGCCGTGCCAACAGTGGAAACCGCCATTCGGTGCGTTGAGGCGGGGGTTGACGGATTGGTGGTGGAAGGCAGCGAGGGGGGAGGTTTCAAAAACCCCGAAGAAGTATCTACGCTCGTGCTGTTGCAAGCAATAAGGGCGGCAGTGGATGTGCCATTGGTGGCGGCGGGCGGCATTTGCGATGGGCGCGGCATGGCGGCGGCTTTCGCGCTGGGGGCAGAAGCGGTGCAAATGGGCACGCGCTTTGTCTCAGCACTAGAAAGCCCAGTGCATGATAATTATAAAAATGCCATTGTGGACGCGCCTACCACTGGCACTTATGTATTGAACAAAAAGGCCAGCCCCTGTATCCGCGCATTGAAAACCGACCGCACCCACAAAATTTATGAAGATGGGCTGATGCCGCCCGATACATTCAAAAATATCCTTGATTTATATTTTGGTGGTGAAATGGAGGCCGCCGTTGGGCTGGCCGGCCAAACAGCAGGACTGATTGATGAAATAAAGCCAGTCGCTACCATTATTGAGGATATGGTGGCAGAATTTCATCAAATTGCTGGCCGCATGGGTGAAACCGCCAAAAATGGTGGCTTTTAGAACAATTTAATGAGCGACACGATAATGCCACCCTGTGCGATGAGGGCACCCATTATCCAACGCAACATGCGCGTTTCCATCTGAGCCATCTCTTTGCGCAAATCGGCATCAATTTTAGCCAAATCTTTGCGTAAATTGGTTTCTAATTTGGCCAAATCTTTGCGTAAAACGGCCTCTGTATCCGCCAGCTGTTGCTTTGTCGCCAAACTGGTGTCGCGCATATGCGCTTGTTCATCAGCCAAAATCTCGGCGGTTTTTTCGGACAAACCACTTTCAACAAGGCGTTTTACAAAACGATGTGTATCAAATGCAAGTGCTTCACTCATACACTATATATAAGTGAAAAAATGCGGCTCTGCAAGCTGATGAAAACCACTTGCCGCCCTATTTAGAAAATGCTTATATCGCGTCCATTTTCCAGAGGCCGATGAACGTTTGCGATTTTAGAAAAATATAACAGCCCAAAGTGTGATGGATTTTAGTTTTGGAAAAGCCAATAATCATTGCGATAGGCTTATTTTGTACTAGATAGACAAATAGGTATTTTCCACATATAATGTCACAGATATTAACTCAGGAGATTGACAATGAAAAGGAATCAAAATTCTGAAAAATCCCTTGAAAAAAATATTCAAGCTTTTGAGGAACATTTATCTGAATTAGAAAACCACCATAAAGGCAAGTGGGTTTTGTTCTATGATGGCGAGTTTATTGATGCATTTGATGATTTTAACAATGCTGCTGTTTATGCTGTTAAAGAATACGGCCGCGGACCATATCTCATCCGCGAAATTGGCGCACCGCCACCAAAATTATCAACATTGGTAATGCGCATGTTGGAAACGGCATAATGGCACGTCTTGATTGCGGTTTCCTTGATACAGAAAATATGAGTGCCTATGGATCGCTCATACAACATGGCCCAACTGTTCAAGTTAATGTAGGCTTTGATGCACAATATAATCCTGACAACAACACCACGCCATCGCTAGCGGAAAATACCATTCTTGCCCTAGTTGACACTGGCGCAAGCGAAAGTAGCATTGATGCAGAATTAGCAGAAAATTTACAATTGCCAAAAGTTGATAAAACCACCATCTCCACCGCATCAGGGGTTGCGACAGTTGATTTGCACCTAGGACATATTTATATACCTGCTTTATCCTGGACCATATATGGAAAATTTGCTGGCGTTAATTTGGCGGCGGGCGGCCAGCACCATTTGATTTTATTGGGCCGCGATTTCCTGCAACGAATGACGATGATTTATGATGGGCCAACAGGCGCGGTCACAATTTTAACTTAAGATATATTATAAATTGCCAGCTAATTGAGTTTCAGCTTTGTTTCAGCAATGATAATCCCATCTTCATCGGCATAAAGATAATTGCCGCTATGAATGGTGATGCCGCAAAAGGCCAGCGCAACATCATAGCTTCCCAAATCGCGTTTTTGGCTTTTTTTCGGGTGGCTGGCGAGGGCTTTAATGCCGATATGTTCTGCCGCCAGTTCGCTACAATCGCGCACACAACCATGTATCACAACACCAGCCCACCCATTTTCTGCCCCCAATTTGGCCAAATTGCCACCAAATAGTGCGCAGTTCATTGAGCCACCGCCATCAACCACCAAAACGCGCCCTGCACCCGGCGTTTCCATAGCGGCACGCAATTTGGTGTTATCTTCAAAAGTGAGAAGCGTTTGCACCGCCCCATGAAAGCGCACACGCCCACCAAAATTGTGAAAAATGGGCGGCAAATAGCACAACGCGGACGCATGAGCATCTGATAAATCAGTGGTGGCAAATTCGGGCATGAATTTTCAGTTTATTAAAACTGGTTCATGGTGTTGTCTTCGCCCGATGCCAGCAACGCATTATCACCAGAAAAATATTCTTTGTGGTCGTCGCCAATGCTAGAGCCCGCCAAATCTTGGTGTTTGATTGAGGCCATGCCACGCCGAATTTCCTTGCGCTGCACATCACGCACATAGGCCAACATACCCAACTCACCAAAATAGCCTTCCGAAAGCACATCTGTGCCAAGTGCAGTATCATGATAGGTCGGTAACGTAATCAAATGGTGGAAAATGCCAGCCTCACGCGCCGCATCTTTTTGGAAACTCTGCACCAGCCTATCCGCTTCGGTTGCCAGTGCGCTATCGTCAAATTGCATATCCATCAGCCCTTGCGGATTGGAAGCCGGGTCAGGGTAAGCCGACACATCTTTGCCATCAGCCTGCCATTGGGCATAAACCTGATTGCGGAAATTCAATGTCCAGTTAAAGCTAGGCGAATTATTATAAACCAGCTTGGCATCGGGAATCGCCTCACGCACACGATTTACCATGCCAGCAATTTGCGCCACATTTGGTTTTTCAGTTTCTATCCATAATAAATCCGCACCATTTTGTAGGCTGTTAATACAATCCATCACCACGCGGTCTTCGCCTGTATCTTCCTTAAAAGCATAAAGCCCATTGGGCAGGCGGGCTGGCTTTTCCAATGTGCCATTGCGCCGCATCAAGGTTTCGCCATGTTCAATTTCTGATGGGTCATTGATGGGTTCGGTTTTTAAGAAACTATTATACTGGTCGGCCATGTCGCCTTGTTGTTGCGACACGGGAATTTTCTGCGTCAACCCTGCCCCCAGCGAGTCGGTGCGCGCCACAATGATACCATTATCAACGCCAAGCTCCAAAAACGCATAGCGCACAGCATTGATTTTTGAAACAAAATCCTCATGCGGCACGGTCACTTTGCCATCTTGGTGGCCGCATTGTTTGGCATCTGACACTTGGTTTTCAATTTGGATAGCACACGCGCCAGCCTCAATCATTTTTTTGGCCAGCAAATAGGTGGCTTCCTCATTGCCGAAACCAGCATCAATATCGGCAATAATCGGCACAATATGCGTCTCATAAGAATCAATCGCCGCCAGTGTCGCATTTATATCGCCGCCATTGGTGCGCGCTTCATCTAGGGCGACAAATAAATGCCGCAACTCACGCGCATCGGCCTGTTTCAAAAAAGTGTAAATCTCTTCAATCAATTTCGGCACAGCCGTTTTTTCATGCATTGATTGGTCAGGCAATGGCCCAAAATCTGACCGCAAAGCAGCAACCATCCAACCCGACAGATAAATATAAGATTTGCTGGTGGTTTTGCGGTGGCGTTTAACCGCCATCAGCATTTGTTGCGCGGTAAAACCATGCCAACACCCCAAAGATTGGGTATATTGGCTGCTATCGGCATCATAATCCGCCATGTCTTGCCGCATAATGCCAGCCGTATATTTGGCAATATCCAGCCCCGTCTTGAAGCGGTTTTGCAAACCGATACGCACCACATATTCTGGATTTATCGCCGCCCAGCTCTTACCCTGATTTTTTAATGTGCTGGCTTGTTCTTCAACCATTTTCATATAGTTGCTCATAATATCGCTCCTGTCGCTTGTGCTGATAAAAAAGCACATACACAATTAACAAGATATTGTCGAGTCAAACTTAACATATTGAAAAAATTAAAGTAAAATTATTTACACATTTTCTTACAAATCCTGTTATATATGTAAAACTTGTAAATAAAATTCACTAATTAATTGATAAAAAAGCAGGAATTATGGGCGAAAATCAAAATCGTTTGGTTGAAAAAAAATTATTTGCTGGTGCGCGGGTGCGGCGATTGCGGCGCGAGCAACGCATGACGCAAGCTGTGATGGCCGAAGCTTTGGGCATTTCCACCAGCTATTTGAATTTGATTGAACGTGAACAACGCCCTATTTCGGCACAAATTTTGTTGCGCTTGGTGCAGGTGTTTGATGTTGACCCGCGTGGGCTGGCGGGTGATGAAGAAGCGCGGGCACAAGCACAATTACATGAGGTGTTCTCTGACCCGCTTTTTCGCGATGCACCATTAGCAAAATCGGAATTGAAAGATTTATCTGCCGCCAGCCCGGCCGCCGCCGATGCGGTGGCACGATTATATCAGCTTTATTTGCAATTACGCGCCAGTAATTCCTTATTGGCCGAACAGTTGGCCGAAAATGACACAACCGATAATAGCGGTGCGACAATGGCGGTGGAGAAGGTGCGCGATTTTATTGCCCAGCAGAATAATTATTTCGCGCCACTTGATGAAAATGGCGAGCAAGTTTATGCCGAGGCGGTGGCCGACCATGACGAACCATATATTGCCCTGCGCGAAAGGCTGGCCGACCGCCACCGCGTGACCACCCGCATTGCACCCGTTGAAGTGATGGATAACACATTGCGCCGCTATGACCGCCATCGGCAAACCTTGTTTTTATCCGAACTTCTTGACCAGCCGGGGCGGGTTTTTCAACTTGCCTATCAGTTGGCCTATTTTGAGCAGATGGGTACTATTGAAGAAATCATCACGCAATCGGGGCTACAAGAAGAAGCGGGCATTTTGGTGCGTATTTCGCTGGCAAATTATTTTGCCTCTGCTTTATTGATGCCTTATGAAGTATTTTTGAAAACTGCCAAGCAGAATAATTATGATATTACACTTTTGGGGCGACGTTTTGGCACGAGTTTTGAACAAGTGTGTCATCGGCTGACCACTTTGCACCGCCCTGGCACACGCGGTATTCCGTTTTTTTTCATCCGCGTTGATAATGCTGGCAACATTTCCAAAAGATATTCGGCTGGTGGGTTTCACTTTGCGCGATTTGGCGGCACCTGCCCCCGTTGGCATGTGCATGATGCGTTTCGTATTCCCGGCCATATCAGCACCCAAAATGTGCAAATGGAAGATGGCACGCGCTATTTTTCTTTGGCGCGCACGGTGAGCCGCTATAATTCAGGCTTTGGGGTGCCAGATAATCAATTTGCGGTTGGGCTGGGGTGCGAGATTAAATATGCCGACCGACTTATCTATGCACGGCACATGAATCTGCAAGACGAAGCGGCTGACATACCCATTGGCATTAATTGCCGCTTGTGCGACCGCCGCGACTGCAACCAACGCGCCACCCCATCAATCAATCTTGACTTAAAGCTTGATCAATATGTGCGTGGCCTCTCGCCATTTGATTTTTAGCTTTTTACGCGATAGGAAGTGAGACCATGCGTGATGAACCGACCAATAAAAACGGCAAAAGCCAAGCCAAAAAGCAAAAGAGCTTTAAGCCCAAAGCGCGTGTGCCGCGTGGGTTGCGCGATGTAACAGGCGGTGAGCTGGCTTTGCAAAGCCGCATGATTGCGACTATTTCGGAGATTTATGAGCATTATGGTTTTGGTGCGCTGGACACGCCAGCTTTGGAATATGCCGATGCGTTGGGCAAATTTTTGCCCGATGATGACCGCCCCAATGAGGGGGTTTTTGCGCTGCAAGATGATGACGACCAATGGATGAGCCTACGTTATGATTTGACTGCGCCGCTGGCGCGTTATGTGGCGCAACATTATGACCAGTTGCCCAAACCCTTGCGCCGCTATCAATGGGGCAATGTGTGGCGCAACGAAAAATCGGGTCAGGGACGTTTCCGCGAATTTTTGCAGATTGATGCCGATACAGTGGGTGGCGGCAACATTATGGCCGATGCCGAAATGTGCATGATGGCCGCCGATTGCATGGGTGCGCTGGGCTTTGAGACTGGGCAATATTGTGTGCGTATCAATAATCGCAAAATTATGGACGGCTTGCTGGCCGCCATTGGGCTGGATACCCAAGCGGCAGATTTTGACACGCGGCGGCTGATTATTTTGCGCGCAATGGATAAATATGCGCGACTAGGCATAGATGGCGTGCGCGCTTTGTTGGGCGAAGGCCGCAAAGATGAAAGCGGCGATTTTACCAAAGGCGCGGCACTGACGGCGCAACAAATTGAGCCTATCGCCAATATGGTGGCGATTGGGACGAGTAAAAATGGCACACGCGAAGCGGTGCTGGCGCAAATGGAAAATTTGATTGGCCAAACCGATGCAGGCGCGGCGGGGCTGGCAGAATTGCGCGAGATGGGCGCGATATTTGCAGAATTGGGCTATGCGCCCGCGCAGCTGGCCATTGATGCCGCCATTGTGCGCGGCTTGGGCTATTACACTGGCCCGGTTTATGAAATTGATTTAGCGATTGAAGCTGAAAGCGAAGCGGGCGAGATGGCGCGATTTGGTGCGGTTGGTGGCGGCGGGCGTTATGATGATTTGATCAAACGTTTCAAGGGGGTTGAGATTCCTGCAACGGGGGTTTCTATCGGCATAAGCCGTTTGGCGGCGGCATTGGCGACGACATTGGCGGCGGGGGGAGGCAAAGCTGAACCTGAGTCGCAAAATGCGCCGCTGGTGGTGGTGAGTGTGATGGATAAAGCGCGGCGGCCACAATCTATGCGCGATGTGCAGGCTTTGCGGGCGGCTGGCATACGCGCCGAGCTTTATGTGGGCGATGGCGCAATGAAGGCGCAGTTGCGCTATGCTGATGTGCGCGGGGCGCGGCTGGTGGTGATTGAGGGCGAAGATGAAATAGCCAATGGCATGGTTACACTGAAAGATTTGGCTTTGGGCAAGGCGCAAGCAGATGATATTGCCGATAATGCCGAATGGCGCGCCTCAAAACACGCCCAGCAACAAGTGGCAAAAGCAGATTTGGTGAATAAAATCAAAGAAATCCTGGAAAAAAGCTAGATAATTCATAAAATATGAACTAATTGTGATTGTTTTTCTATTCATAAATAATGAAGTTTATTTTTTATGAATAATGATTTTTCAAAAATATATTTACATTTTATGAACTATTGCGCTATAATCCCATGAATGAGCCGATAGGAAAGCGCGAAATGAGTGATTTTAACCGCCTGACAACCGCCAGCGATGTGATTGACGCATTGGGTGGCACCAAAAAAATGGCCGAACTGCTGGGAGTCGGGGCGGCTGCCGTGTCCAATTATCGCATTAAAGGTTTTCCAGCCAGCAAATATCTACATATTGACCAGCTTTGCACCGAAAATGGGCTGAATGTGGCCGATGCCGTTTTTGGTAATCAAAGGGGGGCGACAGATACACAGGCGGAGGCAAACGAGCAAGCGGAGACTGGGCCCTATGCAACGATAGAGGAAAGTGTTAATGCGGCAATGTCTGAATTGCTAAATGAGGGTTTTACACAACTCCCTAGCTTCCCAATTTTACAACCCGCCGCGCCTTTTATCAATCGCATTGGGACGGAAATGCAACAACGCTTATATATACTCACTGACCCAAGCGGTGAACGGCTTTGCTTGCGCCCTGATTTAACCATTCCCAGCGCGTTATATTATCTGGAAACAGACCAGACAGGTGAAGCACGTTACTTCTATCAAGGCACTACTTTTCGCTATCAGCCACATAGCAGTGGTACGCCAGAAGAATCTATGCAGATAGGGTTGGAAATTATGGGCGGCACAGATGAAAAAGCAGATGATGCCAAAATTTTACGCCATATTCTCAATTTTATCAAAAATCTTGGGATAGATATAAAACTATGTGAAATGACTATGGTTGATTGTCGGCACTTCATAAATAGGGTTGATCAATATGGGTTTTCTGAAGTAGTGGCCGCAGACCTAAAACAGCGATTAAATGCTAATATTAGTGTAAATGATTTGGAAGAAATACTGAAAAGGTTCGCTGATAATGCGCCATCAAATAATATCACTGCCTTACCGCCAGAGGCGACGGATATTGTTGGACGCACAGGGGCTGAAATTGGCAATCGCTTTGAGGCAAAAAAACGAAACGCTAAAATTGCACAAGGCGACAAAAAAAAACTAGAAAAATTCAGGCAAGAATTAAACAAAGATTCAGAAAACATGCCACAAAAATTTATACATGGAAGAGCCTCGCCTTATGAAAAAAATATGCGTGATACCGCTATTAATATGGGTATGCCTAAGGAAAATATTTTTCGCCGTCTCACTCACATGCAAAAAATGGGCTATTACACAAGTATATATTTTGAAATCACCACACCGAATTTGGGGAATGACCAGCCGATGGCGCGGGGTGGACGCTATGATGATTTATTGCAAAGTCTGGGCGCGAAAAACCCTATTCCTGCGGTTGGTGGAGCGATTGCATTAGAAAGGTTGCTAAAAGCAGCGATGACCAAATAAATATGAGTGAAAATATGAGTGATGAATTGATATTGGCGGTGCCATCCAAAGGGCGATTGGAACAAGATTCGGCAAATTTATTTGCCGCCTTTGGCATGGCACTCAAGCGTGAAACCAGTCGCGGCTATGGTGGCACAATAGCCGGGCTGGATAATCTGCGCGTGGATTATGTATCGGCTGGGGAAATTGCCGACCGATTGGCGACAAGTGATGTGCATTTGGGCATTACGGGCGAAGATTTATTACGCGAAACAATAGCTGATATAGAAAACGCTGATATAGAAAACACAGTGCAATTGGTTGCTCCATTGGGGTTTGGCCAAGCCAATGTGGTGGTGGCGGTGCCTGATGGCTGGGTGGATGTGGAAACCATGTTTGATTTGGCTGATGTCGCTATCCAATTTTATGAAAATCATGGACGGCCTTTGCGCGTGGCCACCAAATATACCTATTTGGCTACTGATTTTTTCGTCAAACATGGCGTTAATAATGTGGAACTGATACAAAGTGTTGGTACAACAGAAAGAGTACCCAATGCTGGTTTGGCGGAAGTGATTGTTGACATCACCTCAACTGGCGCAACCTTAAAAGCCAATGATTTGCGGGTGTTGAAAGATGGGGTTATTTTGCAAAGCGAGGCCAATTTGGTGGCCGCGCTAAAAGCCGACTGGTCGCCACAGGTTCTGGAAACCGCCAAACGATTATTGGCGCGACTGACGGCCTATCAAAAAGCACAAAATTATTGTGTGGTAACATTTTATAAATTGCCCGATAATTTTGATAATCTGGTAAAAGACTTTGTTAGTGCGGCAAGAAGGCATTTGCGCTTTGCACTACCACCCAAATTTATTGGCGAGATACCAAAGGGCATTATAATAACCACTGAAAATCTAAATGATTTTGTTGCTTTGGCTTATCAACATGGTCTTGGAGATGTCGTTGTCACCCGCCCCGATTTTATTTTTGAGAGACGTAATCAGGCGTTTGAAGAGCTGAAAGAGGCATTGGAAAAACGCGCAAAACTAGAAGCCAAACCATGAGTTTTATTGCCGCCGCCATTATTGGCACATCTTTATTTACGGCTTTTTTGTCGTCCATATTTGGCATGTTGGGCGGGCTGGTGCTGATGGCATTGCTGGCCAATATCTTATCGGTTGGCGC
>JBPCVS010000130.1:0-8269 GCA_051010295.1 Parvibaculales bacterium
GCGGAAAGCGCACTAAGCCGCCAAAGGCGGCAAGTGCTTATACCGCGTAGCGAACATAATTGACGCATAGCTCGCTTGGGAGAAAGAACAACAGGAAGCTAGAACCAAAAACAGGCCGTGCATGGGAAAAGAATAATCAAATGCTTGCAAAATTGGGGGGGTTGTGTTTATGTAAAGTATAAAATAAAACTATTATAAGTTTAAAATAAAAAACGCAGCAGGGAGGAAATTATGACTCGCATTGTTCGTTATTTAGAAACATCAGGTTCACAGACTGCTGGTTGGTATCTTTATGTTGATGGAACAGTTGAGAGTGCCATTGACTTTGCGCAAGCAGACGCAACGCAATTTGCGGGCAAAGAGACAATTTGGCTTGATGGCGCAACGCCATCTGACGTAGATGCCATCACGGGAGGCGGAGGCAATGATGTTTTCCTCGTCAAATCTGATTTAGATACCGATGTTTTAATTGAGGACACAACAGGCGAAAATATCCTCGTTTTTGAAGTGGGTTTTGTGGCCACCAAAGTTGAACTTGTTTCCGCGTCTGTATTTGGTGGTAGCCTTGAGCAATTGGAAATTAGCTTCGCCAGTGCGGGCAGTGCTGGCACAACGCGCAAAATCATCGTTAAATCTCTCGGCACAATCAAATTTCAACTTGGCGCGGACGGCACAGCCATAACTGCCGCCGCTTTCGCCACTGCTAATCCGTCTGGTTTCGCTGTTGCTGCACCCAATGAAGCCCCGATTATTGCAGAAGGCGATAGCACTGATGATGGTTTGCGTTCGGTGGATGTTGCGGAAGGCACAACGACTGTTGCCACCCTTGCGGCAAGTGATGCTGATAATGATAGGCTTAGCTATTCGTTGACAGGCGGCGCGGATATGGCTGATTTTTTGATTGGTGCTTCTTCTGGTCTGCTTACTTTCAAAGCCATACCAAACCATGAATTACCAGCCGATGCAGACATTGATAATGTCTATACCGTCATCGTTACTGTGTCTGATGGTGTATTGAGCGATACGGTTACAATTAATGTAACGGTTACCGATGTGAATGATGTTGCACCGACCATTACTTCTGGCGCGACTGGAACTGCGTTGCCCGAGAATACGGCAGTTGGCACTAGCACGGCTGTTTATACGGCTACTGGCACATTTGATACAACCGCGATTACTTGGTCTTTGACTGGCACAGATGCTGGATTATTTAATATCAGTAGCGCAGGTGCGGTTACTTTCAAAAGTGCCACCACGCCTGATTATGAAACCAAACCCATCTATAGCTTCAATGTTGTTGCCACATCTGGCTCATTAACAGCCGCCACACAAGCGGTTGCCATTGGCGTTACCAATGCCAATGATGCCCCCATATTGGTCGCCAATGAAGGGGTTTCTTTTAATGCTGATGAAACTTCAATCACCCTCACCCGCGCCCATTTATTGGTGAGCGATGAAGATGGCAACACCATCACTTTCACGCTTACTGCTGCGCCAGCGGCTGGCACATTGGCATTGTCTGGCGCTGCGCTGGCCGCCAATGGCACATTCACAATGGCCGATATTATTTTGGGCAAAGTTACCTATACACCGCCCAGCACACCCATTGATACAAGTTTCACTTTCACCTATAGCGATGGCACAGTCACTTCGGAGACAAAGAGTTTCGCTATTACTGTGCGCGTAAAAACCGCCGTTGAGGAAGGCGACAACAGCTTAGATTTAAGCGATATAACAGATGCGCAAGAAGTGATTACCGATGATGGCCAAGACCAGATTATTGATAGTAAAGGCGATGATTATATTGAAACTGGCAGAGGCGATGACACGATTGACTTGTCATCAGGCGGGGCCGATACGGTTGCCTATAATGTTGATGGCGGCGGAAATGGATTGGTCGGCACTGATGGCAACACCCGCGTTTCTGGCTTTATACGTGGTGAAGATAAAATCCTCTTCAAAACCGATGATACCGCAAGTGCCATCACCACACTAAACGCCTTTTTGATAGATGGACAAGGCGATGCCGATGATAATTTTGCCGATGATAAATTTATCGTTACCATTGATTATGAAATAGCCGAAGGGCCATCGGGTGGCGCGGCCTATGTGGTGCTTTTCACCGGCATGACTTTCCATTTCCGTGAATCGGCAGTCTATGGCGGCAACAAGCTTTCCATGCCAGTTTTTGAAATTGCATTTGATACACCCCTGACGACTACTGAGTTGTTTGCGGTCTCTGGTGGGCGCGAAAATTTGGATGGTGATCATGGGGTCGCCCTCAAAACACTGGTTAAATTAGATGATGCTGGCGAAGTTGAAGAAAATTATGTTGCCAATATCTTGGGCGCCGACAGCATTGATTTTATACCAGAGCCGCTAACCCTCACGGGTGATGGCGACGCTAATGTGCTGACAGGTGGCGCAGGCAATGACACCCTTACTGGCTTGGCGGGTGATGACACCCTCACTGGCGGTGCGGGCAATGACATTCTGGATGGCGGGGCTGGCGATGACATCTTTGTGCTTAATTTAAGCGGCACGAACACTGATTTGGACACGGTGGTAGATTTTAGCAATACCACTGGCAATAATGATGAAATCAGGGTTGATACAACCAATGGCAATGAAACCACTTTGGCCGCCCTCCAAACCGCCGCCAATATCCGTTGGGAAATTGCGCATTTCACAGATAATCCAAAAGCCACCAATAATTCAGCGGTTATGGATACCATCATCTATAGCACAGCTGGCACGGCGGATACTTCAGACGATTTCGCCCTCATGGTGCTAGAAGATTATAATACAGCACTCACTTTCACGGACTTTGATATTATATAGCTAACTCCTAATATAATCTCTCATAGCGGCCGCTTCTTTTTCGGTTTGGTGGATTTTATAATTCACCAAATCACCAATAGAAATAATGCCGCATAAAACCTTGTCGCGTATCACGGGCAAATGGCGGAATTTTTTCTCCGTCATAATGCTCATCGCTTCATTGACTGTGGTTTCTGGATTAACCGAAGCGGGACGTTGCGTCATGTGCTTGCCCAAAATTTCTTCAAAAATAGACGCGCCATTGGCGGCCAACGCACGAATAACATCACGTTCGGTAAAAATGCCAAGCATCGCGCCATCTGTGCCATCACCAACCACAACCAGCGCACCAATATGGTGGTGGTGCATAACTTCCACTGCGCGTTTCACCGTTTCATCGGCACGCACGGCAATAACATCCACGCCTTTATCGTTCAAAATCGTCTCAATGGTCATGTTGCCTCCTCACTTTTCTTTTGAGCTTATATTGTGCGGCAGGTGGGCGCGATTGACAAGACTTTACAAAAAAACCCTATGATTTGGGGTTTTTCCAGTCGCCATAATCCACATTGCCCACCCCACCAGAAGCCGAAAGCGGCGCACGGTCAAGCAAACTCATCAACACCAAACCAGCAAAAAAGCCAGCTAAATGCGCCACCCATGCAATGTTAACCGATAGCCCATAGCCACCATAGCCATAAGAGCCGCCCAGCCCAAAAGCCACATTCATCAACACCCAAACCAAAATTAAAATCATGACGGGGCGGCGTTTTGGCACTTCGCGCAAAGCCAAAAGCGGCTGGCGATTATTGGCACGCGAAAGCGCGAAGCTATTGCCATCAGGGAAGGCAAAGCGCACCACCGCCCCCAACATGCCCGCCACGCCGCCAGACGCGCCAACAATCGGTATAAGATAGGCTTGCGCTGGCGTGGCCAGCACCTGCCCCAAACCAGCCAACACCAAACACATAAAATATAATAGCAAAAATCTGCTGGCCCCCATGCGCCGCGCCACTGGCGAGCCAAAAGCCAACAGCCAAACCACATTCAAAATCACATGACTCCAACTGCCATGCAAAAAGCCATAGCTAAATAGGGTGAAAATGCCCTGCCCCCAACTACCGGGCAAGCCATTAAGACCGCTCGCAAAAAACCGCGCTGGAAACAGCGCGAAATCTACAAAAATAACGGTTTGGCGTATATCGGGCGCAAAGTGCATATAGGCCTGTATCGCCAATAATAGGCCAATTAAAAACAGCACAATTTTTGGTATTTGAAAGGCCGATTGCGAAGCTGGATTAGGAAAAATAGGTTCATCATTCATAATCTATACCCCGCCCGCCATTTTTTCTTTTAAGCGCGCTTCCACCAATGGCAAGCGGTCATTGCCGAAATACATATCGGTTTTATCAATAAACATAGTCGGTGAGCCAAAGCCGCCGCGTTTAATCAATGTTTCAGTATTGTCGCGCAAACGGCTTTTTATGGCATCGCTTTGAATTGCCGCCGCCACCTCATCAGCATCTAGCCCCACACCAACACAAATAGCCGCAATTTCTTCTGGCTGGCTAATATCTTTTAATTCACCCCAATAAGCATGAAAAGCCGCCCGCGCAAAGGCCGGCAGACAGCCCTTATCCAGTGCCACAAAACTAGCCCGCATAACATTAACGGCACGCACAGGAAAAACCGAGGGATTGCCAATGCTTACCCCGCAAAATTTTGCCCAATCTTGCAAATCTTTGAAATAATAACGATTTTTTACTGGATGCGGATTGGCGCGTTGCTCATAAACGCTTTCATTGACGGCATTAAAAACCCCGCCTACCAAAATTGGTCGCCATTCAATCTCTGTTTTGCACCGCTGTGCCACCGCTTCAACTTGCGAAAAAGCAAGATAGGTCCATGGCGAAGAAATATCAAAGAAAAACTCAAATTGTGTCACGCAGTTTCTCCCAAATTATGGACGACTTGCGGCGGCATAAAGGCGCGTCCACGAATATGGTCAGAGATTTTTTCGGCCATCATAATGGTTGGCGCATTGGTGTTGCCGCCAATCAGGGTTGGCATGAGCGAAGCATCTACCACGCGCAAATTTTCTACACCATATACCTGCCCATGCTCATTGGTCACAGACAATGCATCAGTGCCCATTTTGCAAGTGCCAACGGGGTGATATAAAGTTTCACCAGTCGCGCGAATCCAAGCATCTAGCTCATCATCATTGTCAATATCAACATCGGCACTCGGCTTGGTTTGTTCGCCACGATAATCATCAAAAGCGGGTTGCATAAAAACGCGGCGCGTCTCCCGAAAGCCATTGCGCGTATCAATCACATCTTGTTGTGCCGACAAATAATTAGGATAAATTGCCGGGTCTTCCATCGGGTCAGCAGAAGATAAATTAAGATAACCGCGACTTTCTGGGCGACAAATATACGCGATGGAAGAAAACCCATGATTGGCGGAAATATCATCGCGGCCATGCACATCGGCCAAACCAGCCGAAACATAGTGCAACTGCACATCGGGAATAGCTTTATCGGGGTGCGACTTAAAAAATGCCCCCGCCGCCGTTGGTGGATGCGCAGCATCGCCCTTGCCAAAGGCCAGATATTGCATACCCGCCAAAGTGCGCCGCCACCATATAGCAGAGCGATGCAGGGTTACATTTTGCGTGCAAGAAAACTGGCTTACCACGCCCAAATGGTCTTGCAGATTTTGCCCAACACCATCTAATTCATGCACCATTTCAATACCATGCGGCTTAATGTCCTCGTGCCGCCCCACCCCGCTTCGCATCATAATTTGTGGTGAGTTGAGCGCGCCAGCCGACAAAATAACCTCTTTATCGGCATTGATAATATGGCTTTGTCCATTCTGGATAAATTGCACGCCAATCGCTTTTTTGCCAGAGAAAATAATTTTATCTACCTGCACTTCGGTTTCGGTATGCAAATTGTCGCGTTTGAGGGCGGGGTGCAGATAGGCGCGTGCCGCGCTGCATCTTTTTGAGCCTTTTATCGTATGCTCATAGCGCGAAAAACCCTCTTGCTGTTGGCCGTTAAAATCTTTGGTATAAGCAAAACCTGCCTGCTGGCCGGCCTCAACAAACACATCCATCAAAATATCATTGGTGCGGTTTGATTTCTGCACACAGAGCGGCCCGTCC
This sequence comes from Parvibaculales bacterium, assembly GCA_051010295.1. Lineage (GTDB taxonomy): Bacteria > Pseudomonadota > Alphaproteobacteria > RS24 > RS24 > JBPCVS01. The sequence continues at coordinate 5,993 of JBPCVS010000130.1, forward strand.
ATGCCATGAAACGCGGCATCGCCATCACCGCTAAAATTTTCAGCGCGCCGAAAATAGGGCAATACACTCTCATAAGACCAACCAGCATTACCCAACTGACTCCAATGATTATAATCCCACGCATTGCCGCGTGTATAAACCATCGCATTGATAGAAGACGAGCCGCCCCAGCCGCGTCCGCGTGGCCAATAGAGGCGGCGGCCATTCATTGTCGGCTCGGCTTGGGTTTCAAAACCCCAATTTTCATCCTGCTTTTCTGGCACAAGTTGCGAATAGCCTGCTGGCATGTGAATAAACAAATTTTTATCACGCTTGCCCGCTTCCAGCAAAACCACATCGTCACTGCCATTTTCGCTCAACCGATTGGCCAGCACACAGCCAGCACTGCCCGCCCCAATAATCACATAATCAGCCCGTTTCATCTTAGCTTACCTCGTGTAAATCTTTTTTGAAACGCCGCCAATTTTCAACATAATGTTCTGCCGATGCCATCAGCATTGCCTCAGTTTTTTCGTCTAAGGTGCGCACAATTTTACCGGGCATTCCCAAAACCATTGAATTATCGGGGATTTCCTTGCCCTCACCAATCAACGCATGCGCCCCAACCAAACAATTACGCCCTATCTTTGTGCCATTTAGCACAGTCGCGCCAATGCCAATGAGCGAATTGTCGCCAATAACACAGCCATGCAACATGGCCTGATGGCCGATTGTAACATTTTTGCCAATCGTAAGTGGAAACCCCATATCAGTGTGCAAAACCGCACAATCTTGCACATTAGAGTTTTCGCCAACAATGATAGGTTCATTATCGCCGCGCAAAACCGCACCAAACCATACGCTCGCATTTTCTTGCAAAATAATTTTGCCCATGAGCTGGGCATTTGGTGCCACCCAAAAATTGCCGCTTGGCGGAAATTCTGGCTTATCTGCGGCTAACGCATAAATACTCATCTATCTTCTCCCTCTGCTTTGCTTATTCTCTGGGCCTGTTCTCTTGCTTTGCATCGTAACATAAATCTATGGTAATGGCTGATAAACATCTGTCGAGACCTAAAACATGATTAAGCGCATATTATTACACAGCATACCTGAGCATGAATGGCCTGTCTGGTTGGTGCCAGCCGTCATTTTGATGGTTTTTCTGTTGTCTGGCATTATTGCCTATTTTTATTATTTCGGGGCGGGTTTTGGGCGGTTTGACGGCACCACCTATCGCCCTGTAAGCAATCGCACATTGGCCAAAGTTGAGGTGGGCGGCACATTATTTGCGATTCCGCAAAATTTTACCCGCAACCGCAATTCGCGCCGCGCCGATGTGTTGGAGCATATTGAGCTACACGCCCTGCTCCCCAATCTTATTGGCTATGATAAAATGCTGGCGGAAGAATTTTTACGCACCGACACCACTTCATCCTTATTGCTTCTTAATATCCGTGCGATTGATGAAAAAATGCCTGAAAAACAACGTTTTGATGCCATTTACGCGCCCTATATTCTGGGCAATGGCGACAGCGACAGCAAGCAAGATGGGCTACAAAATTTCCGCTTTGCTGACAATTCACCCTATTTCAACAAGCAGATTTTTCGCGCCATCGCCACTGGCACAAATGATAAAATTGGCGAACAAAACACTTTGCCGCCGGTTTTTTTGTGCGACAAACCCAATATTGCATCCCCCACCTGCGAAAGCCGCTTTCCATTAGGCCAAACAGCACGGGTTAACTATCGCTTCAAACGCATTTACTTGCAGGATTGGAAAAAAATTGATGCCGCAGTAAAAGAACTCATCCGCAATTTTCGGGCGGCAGCTCGTACCTTTTAGAGATTTGTGTTATTCTTTTCCCTTGCACGGCCTGTTTTTGGCTCTACCTGCGATTCTTCTTTCTCCAAAGCGATGCCTTTGCGTCAATTATACTCGCTTCGCTCGCATAATGCGCAGGCCGCTTTGGACGGGTCGCCATTTGCTAAAGCAAATGGACGTTTATTCTTTTTCCATTCACGGTCTGTTTGCGCCTCTGGCGATTCTTTTCCCATTAAATCTAGCCGATTTTGCACACGCATATTTTATTATTATCGGGGTCGCGCACATAACCGCCATAAAATGTTGGCACGCGCTCACCCGGCTCACCCTCGCTGGTGCCGCCCAGCTCCAATGCTTTTGCATAGATGCGGTCAACATCTTCACGGCTGGCCACAGGCATAGCAACCATTGTGCCATTGCCATTGGTGGCGGTTTGTTCGTCATAAGGCCCACCAACGGCAATCATCGGTGCG
>JBPCVS010000131.1:0-5514 GCA_051010295.1 Parvibaculales bacterium
CCGCCAGTGAATGTGCCAGAATCAGATGGCGTTGCGCCATCAAGCCAAATTGTCTCTTTGCCACCAAATTGCTCTGCACCCAGTGTTGTAAAGTCAGCCGCGCCTTGCAACGTGTCATCAACATAAAGATACCAACCAGCAGTTTGTGTGCCTGATGCTTCTAAATAACGAATAATGCGAGTCATAATTTCCTCCCTCAGCTAAGGTTTTTTATTCTAGCCTCACACAATGAACGCACCTGCGCCACTTTGCAAGCATTTGATTCTTTTTTTTTGCAAGCGTCCAACCGCTTAACGCGATTGGACGCTTGATTCTTCTTTTTCCCAAGCGTCCAGCCGCTAAAAATGGTGCATGGGAAAAGAATAAACGTCCATTTGCTTTAGCAAATGGCGACCCGTCCCAAGCGGCTGCGCATTATGCGAGCAAAGCGAGCATAATTGACGCATAGCTCGCTTGGGAGAAAGAACAACAGGAAGCTAAAAGCAAAAACAGGCCGTGCATGGGAAAAAACAGGACGGCAAAAGCAAAAACAGGCCGTGCATGGGAAAAGAACAAACACCCAATCGCGCCAGCAGACGGCTTTTTTATTATTAACAAAAATTTAGTTTCTTGAATTGGGTATTTGGTGTAACAATGTGGGTCTAATCTAAATTGAGGGAAAATAGTTATGAAAAAACTTACAACTGCTCTGATTGTTGCATTTGCTTTTGCAATGCCGACAGGTGCTTTGGCACTGGATTCTAGTTTTGATGCTATGTCGCAATCTGGCAACCATAAATTTTATGTCTGGTGCACAGGCAAAAATGATTATACGGCCAACCAATCTGGTGGCAATGCGAAAGAGGCACAAGCCGCACTCGCATCTAAAGCTGGAAGAAATTGCTGGCCAGTTTGGCAAGGCTTAGAAAACTAGGCTTGTTCTGTCAAATTTTGACTATTTGGGGTGGCGGCTTTCGGGTCGCCATTTCTTTCTAAAATTCCCCCTGTTTTCATAACGTGCCAAGCATGATATAGGCAAAGCCCCGCGATGGCCTCGTGGTGGAATTGGTAGACACAGCAGACTTAAAATCTGCGGCCCATACCGGGCGTGACGGTTCGAGTCCGTCCGAGGCCACCATTATTTATGCTTTATAAAAAAACCGTGTGCCGCAATAGGGGCAGATGATTTGGTTGCTGTTGCCCATATCAAGAAAAATATGCGGGTGGTCATGCGGTGGTGGTGCGCCGATGCACTCAAATTCTTTCACCGCCACGAAAATTTCTTTTTCGCCATATTCATTGGCAATTTTATGGATGGATTGTTGTTGCATCATCTGGATTCCTAACAACAGCCGCAACCGCCCAATGACACATCACCATTGCTATCGCCATGCCATGCGGTTTTTATGGCTTGCGCCGACAAATCGCCTGTCAGTTGAAAATCAGCATGGGCTTGGGTGCGTAAATCGGCATCGCCCAAAACATCTAAGGCGGTCATGGCCAGTGCTTTTGCGCCGTCAATCACTGCCGCATCGCCTTTTTGCGACCCCGCCCATTTGGCAAATTCTGGATTGTGAATCACCACATTAGATGGCGCACAAGAAATCATCGGGTGAATGGACGGCACACGATGGCTTACATTGCCCATATCGGTTGAGCCCGCGCCACTGGTTGGTATTTTCTCAAGCGGGAAAAATTTGCGCCCCAATGATTCCGCATTGTCCTTATAGCGGCCAATCAATGGCGCATTATCTTTCAGCTCCAAATAATCGCCAATCGCCCAGTCAATCTGCACCGTGCAACCAGAAGCCTGCGCCCCCGCTTCAAAACAATTTTGCACACGTTTTTTCAAATCAGCCAGTGTTGCGCCATCGGGGGCGCGCACCCAAAATGTGCCAACCGCACGGTCTGGCACGATATTAGGTGCCAGCCCCGCCTCATTAAAAATGCCATGAATACGTTCATTTTGGCGGATATGCTGGCGCAGTTGTGCAATGGATTGATAGGCCGTAACCAGCGCATCCAGCGCGTTAACGCCCGCAAATGGCATGGCTGAGGCATGTGCCGCTTTGCCGCTATAGGTTACGCGCACCTCATTAACAGCAAGGCTGGGCATGGCAAGCAAATCAACCCCTGCTGGATGCACCATCATAGCGGCATCCAGCCCATCAAACGCGCCTTTTTGCGCCATCAGTTCTTTGCCATTGCCGGCTTCTTCTGCTGGGGTGCCCAAATAGCGCACCCGCCCCGGCAAATCTTTGCCCAATGCCGCCAGTGCCAAAGCCGCGCCAAGCCCTGTGGTGGCAATGATATTGTGGCCGCAGGCGTGGCCAATGCCGGGCAGAGCATCATATTCCGACAAAATGCCGACTTCAGCCTCGCCTTCGCCAAAATGAGAGATATAGGCAGTCGCGAGCCCGCAAGCATGGCGTTCAACCGATAAACCTGCTTTTTCTACCCTATCGGTGAGCAGCTGGTGGGCAAATTTTTCTTCAAATGCCACCTCTGGATTGGCATGAATGGCGTGACTGGCCTCTATTAAGTCGCCACTCATCGCATCTATAATATCGCAAATTTTATGTTTCAGCTTGTTCATTTTTCTCACCATTTCTCATTTAGTTTGCATCAAAAGGCATACCCAATAACATGCCGCCATCAACCACCAGCAACTGGCCAGTGATATGCTGGCTTAGCCGACTGGCAAAAAACAATATAGCACCCGTAATATCTTCCGCACCAGCAACTTGGTGCATTGGGGTTATTTTGCGCTGGCCATCCGACACATTGGCAAAACCTTCTTCGCCTAGCGCGTTGCGAAACCAATCGGTGCCGACAAAACCCGGACAAACCGCATTGACGCGGATTTTATTATGCCCTAATGCCCGCGCCAATGCCAATGTCATGGTGTTGAGCGCGCCTTTGGAGGCGGCATAGGCGATAGACGAACCAATGCCACGCACCCCAGCCACCGAAGATATATTAACAATAGAAGCCGCCTTGCTTTTTTCTAAATATGGCCGCGCATATTTGACCATCTGATAACCACCAATCAAATTGAGTGCGTAAATTTGTTCAAAGTCAGTTTTATCAAGGCCGTCCAAATTGTCATGATTCATAAATTTTGTGGTGCCAGCATTATTGACCAAAATATCCAGCTGTCCCCATTGTGCAATGGCGGCTTCAACCAGTTTTTTGCATGCGGCATCATCAGACACATCGGCCTGTAGGCTGATGGCATCGCCGCCGTGTTTTTTGCACGATGCGACAATCTGCTTGGCGGCATCTTCATTGCTGGCATAATTGATAACAAGTTTAGCCCCGCGTTGGGCAAAGCCTTGTGCGGCTGCCGCCCCAATGCCTTGTGAAGATCCAGTTATTAAAACCACTTGTCCGCTAAAATCCATTTTACACTTTTCCTTTCATTGGCTTTTTATTGGCCGTGAAAAATTGGCTTGCGCTTTTCGGCAAAAGCGTGCCGCCCTTCTTTATAATCCTCACTTTGCAGGCAAGCGGCAAGATGTTTATTCACCTGTGCCGATTTCGCTTGTGGGTTATTCATAATAAATTTTGCGGCTTGCAAAGAAAGCGGTGCATTGGCGATAATTTCGGTTGCCCATTTATATAGCATTGCCTCAAAATCAGCCGCCCGCGCCAGTTGATTAACCAGCCCTAGCGCGTCTGCTTTTTGGGCATCAAATTGTTGTGCGGTGAATAAAATTTCATTGGCGGCACTGCGGCCAATAAGCTCTGTTAAGCGCAAAGTTGCGTTGGGCGGATAGGCCAATCCCAGCTTGGCCGCTGGCACCCCAAAAACACTATCATCACGCGCTAATCGCAAGTCGCAACATGTCGCAATGGCCAAGCCCCCACCCAAACAAAACCCCTCAATGGCCGCCAAAGTTGGAACGGGGCAGGCGGCCAGCGCATCAAAAGCGGCAATGGTGGCATTTTCATATTGATTGGCACTATCGCCAGAAAAAACTTCATCAAATTGTGCAATATCTGCGCCCGCAACAAAGGCGCGCCCACCCGTGCCACGCAATATAATCAGGCGCATATCAGCACTGTCAGCCAGCCTGTCTAAGGCGTTAGGCAGGCTTTGCCAGCCTTGCAAATCAATAATGTTATGACGTTGCGGATAGGTGAAATGCAGATGCCCAATCTGGCCATTTTCGGTTTGCTCCAGCCCGATAGAAAAACGCGCACTGCCGCTTTCTAATAGTGTAATCGCTTCGGAAAATAAACTGCTCACTTGCGCTTCTCCCCAAAATTGCCCATAAATTATTATCATGGTAAATTTTATGCCTGCTTTACTTTATAATTGTTTTACTATGCAGGGCTACGCAACAAATGTCTATATAGGAAGAAAATGAGCAAATCGGATAAAATTGACGGCCAGCCAACCCGTGATTCAACTAGGGCGCAAAGCCCAGAACATGTTGACCCTATCTGGCAACAGGTGCGCGATGAAGCCAAAGCCGTGTCGGATAGTGAGCCAACATTGGCGGGGTTTTTTTATGCCACTGTTCTAAATCATCCGACTTTAGAAAATGTTATCTGTAGCCATTTGGCGGAAAAAATGGCTAATTCCGAAATTGGCGCGCTGGCTTTGCGCGAGGTTTTTGAAGAGGCGATGGCGGGCGCACCCTCCATTTGTGAGGCGATGCGCGACGATATTGTGGCCAATTATGACCGCGACCCCGCCTGCCATTCTTATCTTGATGTCATCGTATATTATAAAGGCTTTATGGCGTTGCAGTCTTATCGGGCGGCGCATTGGTTGATGGGCGCGGGGCGGCGTGGCATGGCACTTTATATCCAAAACCGCGCTTCAGAGGTGTTTCAGGCCGATATTCACCCATCGGCAAAAATCGGCAAAGGCGTGTTTATTGACCATGCCACTGGCGTGGTGATTGGCGAAACTGCCGAAGTGGGCAATGATGTCTCTATGCTTCATTCGGTTACGCTAGGCGGAAGCGGCAAAGAGGGCGGCGACCGCCACCCGAAAATCGGCAATGGGGTGCTTATCTCGGTGGGCGCAAAAGTGCTCGGCAATATCCGCGTGGGCGATTGTGCTAAAATTGGTGGTGGGTCGGTGGTATTAACCGATGTGCCACCCTATTCAACGGCGGTGGGGATACCTGCCAAAATTGTCGGCAAAGTCACCTCAGAGCCATCGCGCTCAATGGACCATAGTATGAATGAGGGTAGCGATATATAAAGCGATAAGGGGAGCATAATGGCAAGATTACAAGGAAAGACAGTTTTTATCTCAGGTGCGGCCAAAGGGCTGGGGGCTGAAATGGCGCGATTGATGCACAATGAAGGCGCAAATGTGATGATAAGCGATGTGCTGGAAGATGAGGCCATCGCACTGGTTGACCAACACGAAAATATGCGTTTTGTGGTGCATGATGTAACCGATGAACAGGGCTGGGAAAAAGCAATGGCGGCCACTATTGAGGCTTTTGGTGCGCTTGATGTGATGGTTAATAATGCTGGCATTGTGCATGATGGCACGCCAACCGAAGATAT
>JBPCVS010000132.1:0-2668 GCA_051010295.1 Parvibaculales bacterium
TCAGGCAATAAGGTGAGGAACGCTTATGACGACGCTTTTATTGGTCATTCATTTAATGATAGCGGTGGCCATGATTATTTTGGTGCTTTTGCAACGGTCTGAAGGCGGCGCGCTGGGCATTGGCGGCGCAGGGGGAGGTTTGATGAGCGGACGCGGCATTGGCAACGCGCTCACCCGCTCAACCGCGATTTTGGCGGCATTGTTTTTTCTTACCTCCATTGGGTTAACAACTTTGGGCATGATGCAACGCGGTGGTTCGGTGCTGGATAATGTGATTGAAGGCGACAATAATTTACGCAATCTACCGCTCGCACCAGCCCCCATTTTGCCAAAATCTAACCTGCCGACTCCACGATAAATTGAGGGTTATGTATCGGGTGTTTTCCCATGCACCGTCTGTTTTTGCTTTTAGCTTCCTGTTGTTCTTTCTCCAAAGCGATGCCTCTGCGTCAATTATGCTTGCTTCGCTCGCATAATGCGCAGGCCGCTTTGGACGGGTCGCCAACCGCTTAACGCGGTTGGACGCGATTCTTTTCCCGTGTGGCAAGAATAATTTAAATTGACAAACGACCCTGCGGTAATAATGCCGAGCAATTGGAAAATGTTTCCAAAATATCACTGCTTTTGGTGGGGATACCGCCTTTGCTTTTTAACAATTTATTGCCTGTGGCCGTTTTGGGTATGCCCTCATAATCGGCAATCAACAAGGGACGTTCCGATTTTATAGATTTTATACCCGCATCTAAAGTGCCGCCTTTCTCGCCCGCCTCAACAACAAGAATCGCGTTGCTTAAGGCAATAACCAGCTTGTTGCGCGCCATAGCACGCCCGATTGACCAAGGCGCATCGGGTGCAAATTGGCTGATGACAAGCACCCTCGCCCAATCCCAAACCTCACGCAGGCGCATGCGAGGGCGAAAATGGTTGATGCCTTCAGGCAGCACCAAAATCGTATATCCGTCATTTTCTAAACATGCATAATGGGCGGCTTCATCCACGCCACGCGCATTGCCAGATACAATAACAATGCCCTCATTTGAGGCAATTTTGGAAAACTCGGCAGTGGCTTTGAGCCCTTTTTCGCTAACATTTCTTGCGCCACAAAAACCAAGAGATGGCGTTTGCGCTTTCAGCAAATCTATATTGCCTTTCATCGTAAGCTCGGGAAGTGTGTAAATAGGGTTAATAGGTTCTTCTGCAAAACCCATAATGCCTTGCGCCGATGGTGGCGGTGGTGGCGCAAAAAAATTCCCCACAGCCGACGGATAACCCACCGAATCGCTCTTAAAAGAATATGTTCTAAGTGTTTGGCTCATATCTATTGTCAGTATCCCTGCGTGTCTTTTGCATTGCAAGTCCATAAATCGCTTTCGCACCCTTATTTTGCAGTAACATCGCAATATAGTGCATGGTAATTCCTGATTGATAAGTATCATCAATCAACAAAACGCGCTTTTCTTGTAAATTCATTTCTATACTGATTCGGGCACCTTCCAATGCTTGCCATTTTTTATCAACGCTTTGTTTTCTGAGTTTAGACTTTTCTCCAGCGATGCAAAAATGAGAAGTAATATCGGTCAGCCCTAATTTTTTGCTGATTTCACGCGCCAAAATACGTGGTAAATTATATTTGTCGGTCTCCGCTGGGATGGCGCAAATGTAATCAACCTCCCTAAATTTGGGGTTTTTATTCAAAAAATTGCAACTTGCTTGCACTAAATTATTAATGGCTGGAGTGTGTTCTTTAGATTTAGCCGCAACCACATTCTGAGAAATTGGCGTTACGCCTTGCGCGTCTTTTCTTATTGCCAGTGCTACAGAGGCGGTTAAAAGACTGCGCAAAATGACAATTTCTCTTCGTTCCTCAATCCATTTTTCAATTTGCTCATAGTTCTGTCCTATTTTAATGCTTCGCCAGACAGCATGAGGGTTATCGTCCTGTTGGTGCTTGTTTGTGAAAAGAGCCCAGCTAAATCCATATTCTTCCAAACTTTCCTTAAAAGGCAAATTTAAGGTGCCTAGTTTTTCTTCATTTTTCTTAAGCGCATCTTCATGGGAACTAGCAAAATGAATGCGTTTTGGACTCTTATCGTCGCGCAATTCTTCCAATGCTTCTTTTGTAATTGGCTTCATCGGTTTGCCTCTCCCAGATACCCTAATTGAGATATAGTATCGGAACGCTATTTTCAACCTCATCAAAATAAGACTTTTTTGCTTCTTGCCAAAGTGGGGCGACTCACAGCAGGGTGAGGCATTGAACCAGCAATGGAGGGATATAAAATGACCGCAGCTGCTATTCTACAACCAGTTTTTGCGTTAGGATTATGGACAGGCGTAATGATGTTGTGGATGTATGCCACACGCGTACCCGCCATCGGCACAACCACAATCCCAGAAGACGAGATGGGGCATCCGCCGGGCATGAATTATCTGCCATCAGAGGTACGCCGCATTGCCGATAATTATAATCACCTTTTTGAACAGCCGACTTTGTTTTACGCGGTCGCCATTTCATTGGCGGTGCTTGGCCATGTGGACACCATAATGGTTTATCTGGCGTGGGCTTTTGTTGCCATTCGCGTTGTTCATTCAATTGTGCAGGCGACATTTAACCTTGTGCTACTGCGCTTTGGCATATTTTTAGTGTCATGGGCGGTGCTGTTGGTTA
>JBPCVS010000133.1:0-5236 GCA_051010295.1 Parvibaculales bacterium
ACCACCATGCCATTTTGTGCATACACCCCTTTGGGCGCAAACCGCCAGAGATGGTGAATATGCACCGCTTGTAAATGGATAAAGGGGAGTGCAAAAGCCAGCGCGGCCATCAGCAAAAGCACAATGCTAGGCGAGCGCGAAAATTTATTTTGAGCCAAATTATTTTGAATATGTGCCATATTGGCAGTTTAGCGAGGCATAAGCGCGTTTGCCAGCCCGTTTTATTATAAAATGCGCTTTACTTGTTTTTTGGTGCGTTTCAAGCTAAATGAGACAGATAAAATAGACAGAAATATAACCTTGCAAGCGTTATATAAATGTTAGGGTGTAGGACGTTTATGGCTGATAATACAGAAAAATTTTTTCCAGATGACCACGACACACAGGATATTTTGGAAGAACCGCGCTTTCGGATAAAAGCATTGGCGGCACTTTCCGCACTGCCTGTTAGTCGCTCGGTCTTAACCGCTATCATGGTGGCTATTGGGCTGAGTATCTGGCTAGTTTCTGGCGTTTTGGTGGGCGATTCAGAGGCCGTTAAACGCGCCATTTCAATTGCCGAATTAAGCCAAGCGCAAAAATCTTTTGCGGTTACCACGCGGTGGGTGCAAACCGAAACCATAAAACGTGAGATATTTTTGCAAGGCCGCACCCAAGCCGACAAAAAAGTAACTTTGGCCGCCGAAACCAATGGCATGATTGCAGAATTGCCAACCGATAAGGGCGAATTTGCCCAAAAAGGCCAGATTATTTGCCGCATTGACACAGGGGCGCGCCAAGCCCTGCTAGAAGAAGCCAGTGCCATGCGCGATGCCCGCCGCATTGAATTTCGGGCGGCCGAAAATCTGGTTGAGAAAGGCCACACATCCAAAAGTCAGCTTGCCGTCAGCCGTGCCGCCTATGATGGTGCGGTGGCCAATGTAAAAATGCGGCTGGTTGAGTTGGAGCGCACCAAAATTCGCGCTCCTTTTGATGGTATCCTTGACACCCAGCCTGTGGAAGTGGGCGACTTTATTTCAATCGGCCAGCCCTGTAGCACGATTATTGCCAAAGACCCGCTTTTGGTGATTGCCCATATTTCTGAAAACCGCATTGATGCTTTGTCAGTGGGCGCACGTGGGCGCGCCAAATTGGTAACTGGCGAGGTGGTAAATGGCGTGGTGCGCTACATTGCCGAAACCCCCAACGCGGCCACCCGCACTTTTCGCATTGAGCTGGAAGTGCCGAATAAAGACTTACATCTCCGCGATGGCATTACTGCAGAAATTTATTTTGAAGCAGGCGCGGTGCGCGGCACGGCCATTCCACAAAGCGCGATGGTGCTAAATGATGATGGCGTGGTGGGGGTGCGCGTGGTAGAAAATAACACGATTGTAAAATTTCGAGCGGTGAAGGTCATTTCTGATGAAATTGGTGTCGCTTATGTTACTGGCCTGAAAGAAAGCGAACAACTTATTATTAGCGGTGCCGCCTTCACCCGCGATGGCCAGAACGTGATTGCCATTGATGAAAAAATGCAAAATGCACCCCAAACTGCACAAAAAAATATAGAGCGTAATATCGGAGTGCAATAATGGAAAATGCATCAATGGAAAATGCAATGTATCGTTTTGTGCTGGCCGCCATTCACCGAAGCCGTGCGGTTTTATTTGTGCTGGCGGGGCTGGTTATTGGTGGGCTGATTTCTTACACCACCCTGCCGCGTGAGGCCGACCCAGATATTCCTATCCCCTATATTTATGTTGGCGTTGTGTTGCCCGGCATTGCACCAGACGATGCCGAACGTCTGCTTGTTAAACCGCTTGAACTTGAATTGCGCCAACTCACGGGCCTAAAAGAAATTCAAGGCATTGCCGCGCAAAATTTTGGCGCGGTGGTGCTTGAATTTGATGTTAGTTTTGACAAAGATAAAGCCCTTGCCGATGTGCGCGACAAGGTGGATAAAGCGCGTGCCGAGTTTCCCGAAGATGCCGAAGAAGCTGATATTCGCGAGTTTAATGCGGGGTTGTTTCCAGTCATTATGGTTAATCTAACCAGCCAAGGCTCACAACGCGAGCTTTATAGCTATGCGCGCAAGCTAAAAGATGAGATTTCTGCCATGCCGTCGGTGCTGGAAGCCAATCTTGTTGGCCACCGCGAAGAAGTGTTGGAAATTATCATAGACCCCCGTGCGATGGAAAATTACAATATCACGGCCGATGATTTATATGCTGTGCTAGGGCGCAATAATCAGCTTATTCCAGCGGGCAGTTTGGACAATGGCACTGGGCGGTTTTCAATCTCTGTGCCTGGGCTGGTGGAATCGCCAGATGATATTTATACCCTATCAATTAAAAAAGAAGGCGACGCTGTGGTGCGGCTTTCTGATATTGCCACCATTAAGCGCGGCTTTAAGGATATGGAAGTTTTTGCGCGTTATAATGGCGTTTCCAGCATATCGGTTGAGGTGGTTAAGCGGCTAGGGGCAAATGTGGTAGAAACCACCAGAAATGTGCGCACCATAACGAATGATTTTACCACCGACTGGCCAGACTCAATCAAAGTTGGCTTTTCCTCCGATATTTCAAATTTTATTTTTGAGATGATTGGATCGCTGGAAATTTCCATCACCAATGCGATTTTGCTGGTGATGATTTTGATGATTGCCGCGCTTGGCATCCGTTCTTCTTTGCTGGTTGGTCTGTCTATCCCGACTTCTTTTTTGGTTGGCTTTTTGATTATTAACCTCATGGGCTACACCCTCAATATGATGATTATGTTCGGGCTGGTATTATCGGTTGGGATTTTGGTTGATGGTGCGATTGTGGTGGTGGAATATGCCGACCGCAAAATGGCCGAAGGCGTGGCGCGTCAACAAGCCTATGCACTGGCCGCCAACCGCATGCTCTGGCCGATATTATCTTCCACTGGCACAACGCTTGCCGCCTTTGCGCCCATGTTGTTTTGGCCGGGCGTTTCGGGCAAATTTATGTCTTATTTGCCCATCACCGTTATTTTCATTTTATCCGCCTCGCTGATGACAACCATGATATTTTTGCCCGTTATTGGCGGCTTAATTGGTAAATCAGAACAAGCAGGTGATGCAACATTGAATAGTCTGGCGGCCGAAAGCCAATGGGATATTGCCACCACGCCGGGCATGACGGGGGTTTATTTGCGCTTGCTGGCGGGGTGTATCAAACGCCCCATCATAACGCTTGGTAGTGCGGTGATTATTCTTGCCACCATTATTGTGCTATTTGGACGTTATAATAATGGCGTGGAATTTTCGGTGGATATTGAGCCTTATCAGGCCAATGTTTTTATTAAGGCGCGGGGCAATTTATCGGTTGAAGAAGCCAATATGATGACGCGCCATGTGGAAAATATTGTTTTATCAACGCCCGGCGTAGAACACGCCCTTGCCCAAGCTGGCCCTGCTTTGGGCAGCCAAGCGGGCGGCGGTTTTCGCGATGACACACCGCCTGATATTGTGGGTTTAATCACATTAGAATTTACGCATTTTTCTACGCGCCCCAATGCAACTTTTATTATGCGCGACATTGAACAACGCGCCAATGCCCTGCCCGGCATTAATGTTGAAGTGATTGCGCGAGAGCAAGGCCCGCCCACTGGCACAGGCATTGAAATTGAGATAAGCGGCCAGCATTTTGAAGATTTGAACGCAACAACGCGCCATATTCGCCAATATCTGGCCGCCCGCCCCGAACTTTATGAAAATGCCGAAGACACCCGCGCCCTGCCCGGCATTGAGTGGAATCTGGTTGTTGACCGCGAGGCCGCAGGCCGTTTTAATGCCGATATAACCTCTATCGGCAATGCCGTGCAGCTGGTTACAAATGGCATATTGGTTGGCCATTACCGCCCCGATGATAGCGAAGATGAGCTAGAAATTCGGGTGCGCTATCCCAAAGAAGCGCGTAGCTTTAATCAGCTTGACCGATTGCGTGTTGCCACGCCTGACGGCAATGTGCCAATTACCAATTTTGTCAAACGCCAAGCAGTGCAACTGGTTAATAATATCAATCGCGTTGATGGCAATCGCATTATCACTGTCACCGCCGAAACAATGATTGACCCTGTGACTGGCGACCAAATTCTGGTAAGCGTTGCCGAACAAAATTTTCTAAGCTGGTTGGCGCAACAAAAACTACCCAATGGTATTAAAGTGCGGTTGCGCGGGGCCAATGAAGAAGCCGCCGCCGCATCAGATTTTTTAGGCGGGGCTATGATGGCCTCACTGCTTTTGATGTTTGTTATTTTATTGCTACAATTTAACAGCCTATATTGCACTTTTTTAACCCTATCAACTGTCATCTTATCAACCGTTGGGGTGCTGTTGGGCATGATTGTAACAGGCCAAACATTCAGCGTTATTATGACTGGCACTGGCGTTGTGGCACTGGCGGGCATTGTTGTAAATAATTCAATCGTGTTGATTGATACTTATCAACGTTTGCTAGAAACTGGCATGGAAAAGGTGGAAGCTGTGTTAAAAACCGCCGGACAACGGCTGCGCCCAATTTTGCTCACCACCATCACCACCATGATTGGCCTGTTGCCGATGGCATTGCAAACTTCAGTTGATATTGTTCAGCGCACCATTGAGATTGGCGCGCCAACAGGCGGCTGGTGGGTGCCGCTTTCAACGGCGATTATTTTCGGGCTTGGCTTTTCTACCCTACTCACTTTGATTTTGGTGCCAGTAATGCTCACCGTGCCCGCAAAACTGCACCACCTATTTACTTCACTGGACATACAAGAATTGCGTAGCCGATTAACAGCGCGTTAGATTTTTTTTCCATGTGCGGTCTGTTTTTTGGCTCTAGCTTCCTGTTGTTCTTTCTCC
Organism: Parvibaculales bacterium; assembly: GCA_051010295.1. GTDB lineage: Bacteria > Pseudomonadota > Alphaproteobacteria > RS24 > RS24 > JBPCVS01. The sequence goes on from JBPCVS010000133.1 coordinate 4,850, forward strand.
CAAGCGATGCCTTTGCGTCAATTATGCTCGCTTCGCTCGCATAATGCGTAGGCCGCTTGGGACGGGTCGCCAACCGCTTAACGCGGTTGGACGTGGTCTTTTCCCACTCACACCTTAGCGCGAAAACCTGTGTGCTAACGCGAAAAGCGAGGCAAAAACCGCAACAAAATCCAAAGTGCGGAGGCCAAATTACCGAAAACGATAATGCCTAAAGTCCATAGTAATGCCGTCTGCTTGCTGGCCTCAAAGTGAAAAATCAACATAGCAAAGCACAACATAGCCAATACCGAATCCAAAACCATGACCCGTACCCAAGGCATTGCAAATAAGCCGTTAATATCGGCCATATCCATCCCTGATTGCATATAAGTCCGCCCAATAAGCAGA
>JBPCVS010000134.1:0-4603 GCA_051010295.1 Parvibaculales bacterium
GGCACGGGCGATATTGTGGGCGGCGGTGCTTTGAGCACCTTTGCGCCCTCATTTATAGGCGCGGCTTTTGGCTTGTTTTTTGCCACATCGGGCAATTTATCATTTTTATTATCTGGTGCATTATTCACAGCACCAATTTCGCTCTTTATCTGGTTAGGCATATCGGGTGCGGCGATAAGCCACATAATAAAGAAAACAATAACACACACCACCGCCAGCCCAATTTTCAATGCGGTAGATATTGGCTTTTTTTCACTTTCGCTGGCGGTAACCTCATTCACGCTATCGGGCTGTTGCACCGACTTAAAACGCGACACCATCTCTGCCGCATTCAAGCCCAAATAGCCCGCATAGGTGCGAATAAAACCAATCGCATAGACATCGCCGGGCAGATCTTCAAAAGTTTCCTGCTCCAGTGCTAATAAATGATTTTCACGAATATGCAGTTGCGCCGAAATATCAGCCAGCGATGCTTTTTTAGCCTCGCGTGCGCTACGCATTTTCGCGCCTATCCCGATAATTTGCCCGATTCGTTGCTTATCACCCGACACGACCAAAATTCCCCTCGCCAGCTTGCCAGCTCTTTATCCAATTTTGCACCATATCACAGCCTGATATTGTGTCTATCTGCCATCATCGCCAATGCCGAGCGTATATCATCTGGCGGTGCGTTCATCAATGCACCCATATCAGCTTGCAAACGTTGGGTATGGGTTGAACGTATCATGCGTTTAACCGCACCAATGGCGGTTGCGGGCAAAGAAAAACGCTCATAACCCAAGCCCAACAAAGCCATCGCCTCAAGCGGATGCGGGCCCAACTCGCCACAAATTGAAACAGGCACATCATATTGATGCGCCTTTTCGCGCACCCATATCAACATACGCAAAGCTGGCAACGACAAAAAATCATAGCGACTACCAATCATTGGATTGCCCCTATCGGCAGCAAAAAAGAATTGCATTAAATCATTAGTGCCAACCGACAAAAAATCAATTTCTGGCAACAATTCATCTAACTGCCAAACCAGTGCTGGCACTTCTAACATTGTGCCGATAGTCAGCCTATCAGGCATTTTATGGCCAAAAGAAGCCAGCCTGTCGCGTTCATGATATAATAAATCACGGCTTGCACGAAATTCATTAATGGTGGTGATAAGCGGAAACATCACATTTAATTCGCGCCCGCCGGTTGCCCGCAACAAAGCGCGTATCTGATGACGCACCAAACCCGGCCTATCCAACGCCATACGCATAGCACGCCAGCCCATTGAGGGGTTATCCTCTGGCCTTGTGCGCAAATAGGGCAACACTTTGTCACCGCCAATATCAACCGTGCGGAATATAATATCGCGATGGCCAGCCGCCGCGATAATTGCGCGGTAAAATTTTTCTTGCTCGGCTTGTCGTGGCATACGCGCCGACACCATAAATTGCAATTCGGTGCGAAACAGACCGATATTATCCGCCCCGATATTATCCATATTTTCAACATCCACCATTAAACCAGCATTCATATCAAGGCGAATCCGCCGCCCATCGCGGGTAATGGCGGGCAAATTGCGCAACCGCGCAAAGTTTTTTTGCCGCCGTGCCAACAGGCGCACGCGGTCAGAATAAGAAGCAACCACCTCGCTTGCTGGATTGAGATGCACCTCGCCCTTATCCGCATCAACAATAATTTCTGCACCATCTTGCGCATCAGCCACCAGCCCGCGCACATCGCCCACCAATGGGATATTCAACGCCCGCGCCACAATCGCCACATGCGCCCCTAACGCGCCTTCTTCTAGCACCAGCCCGCGCAATTTGCGGCGCGGATAATCCAGCAATTCGGCTGGCCCCATTGTGCGCGCCACCAAAATCGCATCACGCGGCAATTTGTCCTGCGATGCCAGCTCAGCACGCCCCGATAAAATCCGCAAAAGCCGATTGGATAAATCTTCAAAATCGTGCATGCGCTCGCGCAAATAAGTATCGCGCTGGCCGCCTAAGCGCGCCCGCATTGAATTATTGACGCGCTGCACCGCCGCCTCTGCTGTCAACCCGGTGCGCACAGAATCTTGCATGCGTTGCAGCCAGCCTCGGTCATTGGCAAACATGCGATAGGCCTCAAGCACGGCCAAATGCTCGCCAGCATGCGACACATCTTCGGTTGCTAACATCGTATCAACATTACGGCGCAACTGATAAACCGCATCAGATAAGCGGCGCATTTCGGCATCGCTATCTTCGGCGATAAGCTTTGTTATTTCAATGCGCGGCTCGTGCAGCACAACATGGCCAGTCACAATGCCTTCGGTTAGGCCAATGCCCCTATATGCCCCGCCCACATCTGGCAGGTAACCATCTGGCATATTTTTGCCCTTATCGCGCTTATCGCCTTTTGTCGCCAGCATTTCCGCCACCACCATCGCCACAGTTTGCAATGCTTCAACTTCTTCATCAACAAAGCTACGCGAGGTGGTATTTTGCACCACCAACACGCCTGTTACATCACCGCCACGCAAAATCGGCACACCAACAAAAGATTTATAAGGGCCTTCGCCCGTTTCTGGCCGATGAGCAAAGCGCGGATGCGCCACCGCATCAGCCAGATTGAGGGCGCGTTTGTGCTGGGCAATATCGCCCACCAATCCTTCGCCAATATGCAAAATTGTTTTGTGCACAGCATCGGCATTCAACCCATGCGTGGCGCATAATTCTAACACCCCTTTAGCGCGGCGCAAATAAACCGAACACACAGCCGCTTCCATGCTGGTAGCAATAAGCTGGACAATTTTATCCAGCCGCGCTTGCTGGCCAACATTTTCGGCCATAAGCTGCCGCAAGCGGCGCAACAAAATACGTGGTCCTTCAATGGTCAAAGACATAAAGCCTCTCTACCCCCTATCGCGGATAATAAATTCAGGCCGTTTTCTTATCCAGCCCATAAGCATCATGGAGTGCTTTAACGGCTGCTTCAGTATATTCAGCATCAATCAGCACCGATACTTTAATTTCAGAAGTTGATATAACATGAATGTTAATGTCGTTTTCAGCCAATATCTGAAACATTTTACGTGCCACCCCTGCATGGCTTCGCATACCCACCCCAACAATAGATATTTTGGCCATATCAGGCGCGCCTTGCAAATCGGCAAAACCAAGCGCATCATTATGCGTCTCCAAAACAGCCAAAGCACGGCTCATTTCATCTTGCGGCACAGTAAAAGTTACATCGGTCGTTTGCCCATCTGCCGAGATATTTTGCACAATCATATCAACATTGATTGCTTCATCGGCCAATATGCCAAAAATACCCGCCGCCATGCCGGGCCTGTCCGACACGCCACGCAAAGTGATTTTGGCTTCATTGCGCGAATAAGCCACGCCGCTAACAATTTCATGTTCCATAATCTCATCCTCATTACAAATTAACGTGCCAGCAAATTCATTATCATCATTTTTTATTTCTGGCGCATCAAAAGTTGAGCGCACCTGCAAGCACACATTATGTGCCATCGCCAGTTCAACCGAACGGGTTTGCAACACTTTAGCCCCCAATGAAGCCATTTCTAGCATTTCTTCATAAGAAATACGCTCAAGCTTTTGCGCCCCTTTCACAAGATTCGGGTCAGTTGTATAAACCCCATCAACATCGCTGTAAATATCGCACCTATCAGCACCTATTGCCGCCGCCACTGCCACCGCGCTAGTGTCTGAGCCGCCGCGCCCCAATGTGGTGATACGATTATGCGGCGAAACGCCTTGAAAACCCGCCAGCACCGCCACGCGATTTTCGGCAAATTGGCTTTCCAATTTTTCAGTATCAATATGCGTGATACGCGCCGCACCATGCACATCAGAAGTCGCAATACAAATTTGCCAGCCCAGCCAGCTACGCGCTGGCACACCAATATCTTGCAAAGCCATCGCCACCAACCCAGCACTAATTTGTTCGCCAGCCGCCACCACCGCATCATATTCGCGTGTATCATGCACCCGCGCCACATCACGGGTCAGCCCAACCAGCCGATTGGTTTCGCCAGCCATTGCCGACACCACCACCACCAGTTGATGACCCGCCTCAAATTCGCGCTTCACATGGGCGGCAACATTGCCAATACGCTCAATGTCGCCTACCGAAGTGCCGCCAAATTTCATGACTAAACGCGCCATAAGTGTCCTCTCATTTTGTTTCGCCTGCAGTTCTTAAACGATAATTTAGTTATAAACAACCAACCAAAAATAGGGGGTGAATGGGAAAAGAATAAACCAAAAACAGGATGTGCATGGGAAAAGAACAAACGTCCAACCGCGCAAGCGGTTGGCGACCCGTCCCAAGCGGCTGCGCATTATGCGAGCAAAGCGAGCATAATTGACGCATAGCTCGCTTGGGAGAAAGAACAACAGGAAGGTAAAACCAAAAACAGGCCGTGCATGGGAAAAGAAAAAGTATATAATCTCACCTATGGAAAAACCTGTATCTGACAAGACCAACACGATTGATGATGATGAGGTGGCCAAATTTTCGGCAATGGCCGAAACATGGTGGGATCCGCGTGGCCAGATGCGCCCCCTGCACAAACTCAATCCAGTGCGCTTATCTTATATTCGTAGCC
>JBPCVS010000135.1:0-2986 GCA_051010295.1 Parvibaculales bacterium
ATCATGCGCCAACATATCGGCCAACCGCGCCAGCAAAAAACTATCTTCCAGTGCCATATTCGCGCCTTGCGCCATAAAGGGTAGGGCGGGGTGTGCCGCATCGCCTATCAAAATCGCCCGCCCATCATGCCAGCGCGACACAGGCGCACGGTCATAAAGCGGCCACTGAAAAACCGCAATATCTTGTTCAATAATCTGTTCAATAAGCTGCCTGAGGGTTGGATTCCAGCCGTCAAAATCGGCCAACATATCGGCAGTTTTGCCTTGCTTCATCCATAATTCATCGCCCACAAATTCATTGCTGGCACTATCGCGCTCTACCACGCCAACAAAATTTATCAATTCACCGCCGCGCAAATAATAGGTTACGGCATGGCGGCGCGCCCCAACCCAAACACAAGCAGTCTTGGGGATAGGCGGAATAATTTTAGTTTCTTTTGGTGCAGGCACAACAGCACGCCACGCCATATTGCCCGTAAAACGGGGTTTGTCCGCGCCCAACATTTGCGCCCGAATAATTGAATAAAGCCCATCAGCCCCCACCAGCATATCGCCTTCTAACTGGCGGCCATCAGCCAATGTGATGCCGATTGTGTCAGGCAAATTTGTATAAGATTTTATTGCGGTATTGTAGCGCAACGCATTGGGTGCGCGTTGTGCCAGCGCATTGGCCAAAATATCAATAATATCGGCGCGGTGTATGTGCAGATAGGGCGCGCCCCATCGTGCCACGCTTTGCTTGCCAAGCTTGGCGTTGAATATCACGCGCTCTGCTTTTGCTTGGCCAAGCCGCATTTCCAGCCCTTGTGGTTGCACCCCCCGCAACAGGGCTTCTTGTTCCAGCCCTAAGCCCCGCAAAACTTTCATACCATTTGGGCTTATCTGAATACCCGCGCCCACATCTTCGCCCGCCGCATGTTGCTCGCAAAGCACCACCTCATGCCCTTGTGCGTTAAAAGCCAGCGCAGCACTCAGCCCCGCAATGCCGCCCCCGCCAATCAAAATATGTTTTTTGTGCATCTTATGTCAGTTCGTTGGTTGCGTTATTGGTCATCTTTGCCCACAATATATACAAAATAAAAATATGATAGGGAGACTATAATGAGCCAATTTCAAACAGATAAAAATGATATTACCAAAACACGGCTGGTGATGGCCGCAGACACGCCAGAAGATTTTGCGTTGCAAGATGGCGATATTTTGGTCGCGCTTGAGCGTTTTGCCTTTACGGCCAATAATGTAACCTATGGGGCTGTGGGTGAACAAATTGGCTATTGGCAGTTTTTTCCGCCGCATCTGGCGGCCAATGATGACCCCGATTGGGGATGTGTGCCAGTGTGGGGTTTTGCCAAAGTGGTGGCTTCCAAACAGCCTGATATTGAAGTGGGCGAACGGCTCTATGGTTATTTTCCCATGTCCGATTATCTGCAAATAACCCCAACGCGCATATCGGCACAACGGCTGATAGATGGTACACCACATAGGGCGCAACTGCCAGAGGTCTATAATAATTATGAGCGATTGGGCAAAAATGCGGGCGACGCGCAGGCCGATAATTTGCGCGCTTTGTTGAATCCGCTTTATGGCACATCTTTTTGTTTGTGCGATGCTTTGCAGGCAGAAAATTATTATGATGCGCAGCAGGTGGTGATTGTGTCGGCCTCTAGCAAAACCGCGATTGGCTTGGCGTATGGGCTTTCTCATGCGCTGGCGCAAAGCACCGATGCGCGGCCTAAAATTATTGGCCTCACCTCACCCACCAATGTTGAATTTGTGCGCAGCACAGGCGTTTATGATGAAATTATCGGCTATGATGCGCTGGCCAATTTGCACAACGTTGCCTCGGTGCTGGTGGATATGTCGGGCAATCGGGCGGTGCTGGGCGCGGTGCATGCTGCGCTGGGTGATAATATGCGCTGGTGTCATAATGTTGGCCTAACCCATTGGGACGATAGCGACACAAAAAATAGCCCCGAAGCAGAAAAAATAATACGCGACCGCAGTGCCATGTTTTTTGCGCCCGCCCATATTCAACGCCGTGCCAGCGAATGGGGCGCGGTTGAATTTAATGCAAAAGTTGCGGCATTTTTGAGCGGTGGTATGGCGCAGGCAGAGGGTTGGATGCAGGTGAAAGAAATTGCTGGATTGCAGGCTTTTACGCCGATTTATGATGCAGTCGTGGCGGGCAAAATAAAGCCAGAAGAAGGGCTTATTGTAACATTTTAGAAATTTATGACCGATTTAGATTCACAATTTGAAACATTGATGTGCTACAGCATGGCGCGTATCAACTTCCCAATGGGAGCTAAGAAAATGAAAAAGCTCAATTTTGCGATTATTTTATTTGCTATGTGCATCACATTTGCTATATGCATCATAGGGCAGGCACAAGCGCGTGAGCAAATCCAGATTGTTGGCTCGTCAACCGTGTTTCCATTTTCTACAACGGTGGCGGAAAAATTTGGCCGCCAAACAAAATTCAAAACACCGATTGTTGAAGCAACGGGTTCTGGCGGTGGCTTAAAATTATTTTGCGCGGGCATCGGGCTGGCGCATCCCGATATTACCAATGCTTCGCGGCGCATTAAAATTGGCGAGTTCAAAAAATGCCAAGCCAATGGCATTGATATGACTGAAATAAAAATTGGCTTTGACGGCATTGTGCTGGCCACCACCAAACAAGCAGCAAGTTTTGCCCTCACCCGCCAGCAAATTTATCTGGCGACTGCTAAAATGGTGCCCGACCCAAATCGCCCTTGCACTGCCAAATGGTGTGAGCCGATTAAAAACCCCTATATCAGGTGGAGCGATATTGATGCTTCTTTGCCCAATTTGAAAATTGAAATTTTGGGGCCGCCGCCCACTTCTGGCACTCGCGATGCTTTTCAAGAGCTGGCGATGTCGGAAGGGGCTAATCAATTTGCGCATATAAAAGCCCTTAAAAAATCGGATAAGAATTTGTGGAAAAAATTAACGCGCACCGTGC
>JBPCVS010000136.1:0-4337 GCA_051010295.1 Parvibaculales bacterium
GCGGTGTTGATACATTGTTTGGTAAGCATGACTGAGGGCAAAGATTTTTCGGCAATTTTTTCGGCCACCACAACCGCCTCATCTAGCAATTTTTCAGCCGTAACAATGCGGCTAACCAGCCCACAACGTTCGGCTTCTTCTGCATCCATCATGCGGCCTGTTAAACACATTTCCATCGCTTTTGATTTGCCAACAAAGCGCGTCAATCTTTGGGTGCCGCCTGCGCCCGGCATCACGCCTAAATTGATTTCTGGCTGGCCGAATTTGGCTGTATCTGCCGCCAAAATAAAATCGCACATCATGGCCAATTCGCACCCGCCGCCTAATGCATAGCCCGCCACTGCGGCAATTATCGGTTTGCGCATTTTGGAAACCGTCTCCCAATTAGCGGTGATAAAATCTTCAGCCATGACATCGCTATAAGTTTTATCGGCCATTTCTTTAATATCAGCACCGGCGGCAAAGGCTTTTTCCGAGCCAGTTAATATCAAACACCCAATTTTTTCGTCTGCCTCAAAAGCTTCAATAGCGAGTGTAAGCTCATCCATCAAAACTTGGCACAGCGCGTTGAGTGCTTTGGGGCGGTGCAATGTGATGAGGCCGATTGCACCGCGCCTTTCAACCAATATATTTTCATATTTCATTGCCTGTTCCCCTGTTTATTTTGCCGCTTTAGTTTGGGCTCTAATTTGTGTCATTGCACATTATTTGGCGTGAGGTCAAATATTACCAGATTTTTACGCACGCTAATCCGCAAAATCTCGCCTTCACGCGCAAAGCTTAAAGGCTGGTGGGTGGTCAAGTGCCAGCCCAAATTGGGCAAAGTGACAGCATAAAAATCGGCAATGGCGGGCAAAGTGTCTCCGTTTTGTGTCATCGCCATCAACCGCACAATGCGGCCTTCGGGCTTGTCAAACACCCAACTCGTATCAACCAGCTCTTGCAAACCCGGTGCTAAAGGCACATCGGGCAAAGCCGATAGATATTGCTCGTCTGTTTGTTGTGCCAAAACCGATGCGCCCAACAGCCCCGTCAATACCCATATATATATAAAATATCGTAGCCGTCGCATTATTGCCCCTATCGTTGACACTGCGGACAAAAAAAGCTGGACCGCCCCGCCTGTTTAACGCGCATTATCTTAGCATTGCATGAAGGCATTGAACATAGCAAACCAGCACGATCATAAACCTGAAAATTATGCTGAAAATAACCCGCCTGCCCATCGGGGGTGGCAAAATCATTGATGGTGGTGCCGCCCGCTTTGAGTGCCGCTTGCAACACATCGCGCACGGCTGGCACAAGACGGGCAATGCGTGCCGCGCCCATATTGGCGGCTTTGCGGCGCGGGCTAATGCCCGCCAAAAACAAAGCCTCGCACACATATATATTGCCCAACCCCACCACAATGCGCTGGTCAAGCAACGCATTTTTAATTGGGCTTTGGCGATGGCGCAAAGCCGCCCCTAGCATTTTTTCATTAAAATCATCAGATAGCGGTTCGGGCCCCAGCTTGGCCAAAAATTTATTATTTTCTGGCGCACCCGCAATAATATCCATAAATCCAAAACGGCGCGGGTCAATATAATCAAGCTGGTCGCCGCCCTCAAACAGCACCCGCAAATGCACATGTTTTTCGGCATTTTTATTATCATAAGGCGGCGCGTTTTTGCCTTTTCCAATATAATTAAACCGCCCCGTCATGCCCAAATGAGTAAGCCAGATAAAAGCCTCATTGTCGCGCCCGCGCATATCGGCCAGCAGATATTTGGCGCGCCGCTTAAATCGCATTATAGTCGCGCCTGTCAAGCGGGGCGCAAAATCTTTGGGGAAAGCAAAACGCAAATTGGGGCGGCGCAATTCCACGCGCTTAATGCGGCATTTTTTAAGATGCTTATTGAGCCCACGACATATTGTTTCAACTTCTGGTAATTCTGGCATGGGGCAATTATAGGGCGCAATTATCGGCTGCGCCAGCGCGTAAATCCGGTGCTTATAAATTACGATTGCATCACTGGAATTATCGCCACGTTTGGGCTAATGTGCGCGTGATGGTTGATAAGCAACAAAATTATACGCAAGTAGCCGCCGATTTTGACACCGATTTTGGATTTGAGCGCGTGCATCCACGCGACAAGGACAGGCGGGTGGCGGCTATCTTTAGCAAAGTTGCCGATAAATATGATGTGATGAATGATGTCATGTCGGCGGGGGTGCATCGGCTGTGGAAAGCGCGGCTGATTCAACGGCTTTATTTATCGCGGCATTTCTCAGCGCGGGCGCAGCCGTTGCATTTGCTGGATTTGGGCGGCGGCACGGGCGACATTGCTTTTCGTGCCGCCAAACACGCACAAAAATTGGGCTGTCCGCTAAAAGTGCAAGTGTTGGATATTAACCCCGCCATGTTGCACATTGGTGCGCAACGCGCTCGCCAGCAAAGCGGCAATTTCACTTTCACTGCCGCTTCGGCAGAGGCTTTGCCATTGGCTGATAGTAGCGTGGATTTTGTCACCATTGCTTTTGGTATCCGCAACATCACCCACCGCGCCCAAGCTTTGCATGAGGCGTGGCGCGTGTTAAAGCCCGGTGGCCGCTTTGTGTGTTTGGAATTTTCGCAGCTATCCAGCCCATTTATGCAAAAACTATATGATGCTTATTCTTTCCATATTATTCCGCCACTTGGCGCGGCCATTGCTGGCCAGCGGGCGGCCTATCAATATCTGGTGGAGTCTATCCGCAATTTTCCACGTGCTGAAATTTTTGCGACAGAATTGGAGGCGGCGGGTTTTGCGCGGGTGCGGTTTGAGATTTTGAGCGGTGGCATAGCCGCCTTGCATGGCGGGTGGCGCGTTTAATATGCTGGGGGGGCGATTTTTCCGAATGGTGCGCATGGCGCGGCTTTTGCTGGCGCAAGAGGCATTATTGCCGCCCAATTTTGCCCAAAACGCGCCTTTGCGGGTGCGGCTGGCGCGGCGTATTTTGATTATTGGCGCACCGCGTTTTCAAGACAATCAACAACGCCAACACTCGCTATCAGCACGGATTGGCAAATTAGGGCCGCTTTATATTAAAATCGGCCAATTTTTAGCCACCCGCGCCGATATTGTCGGCCCGATAATGGCCGCAGATTTGCGCCAATTACAAGACCGCCTGCCGCCTTTTTCGCAAACAGCACTGACCCATATATTAAACAGCGAATTAGAGCATAGCGAAAATTATCTGGCCAATATCAGCCCTGCATTGGCGGCGGCTTCTATCGCGCAAGTGCATCAGGCGCATCGGCCAGACGCGCCCGCGCAAAAATTGGCTGTCAAAGTGTTACGCCCCAATATTGAAAAACAAATTGCGGTTGAGTTGCGCGGTTTTGCGCGGATGGCGTGGCTGGTGGAAAAATTGATGCCGTCCAGCAGACGTTTGCGCCCCATCGCTTCCATCGAAACTTTGCGCCGCACCCTGACTGCCGAAACTGATTTACGACTAGAAGCCGCCGCCTTGTCGGAAATGGCAGAAAATTGCAAAAATGACGCTCATTTTGCCGTGCCAAGCGTGGTGTGGGAAGCCAGCAACAAACGCGTTTTGACCATGCAATGGGTGGATGGCGTGGCCATATCTGACATTGCCACTTTGCGCACCAAACAGCATGATTTATCGGGCTTGGCGGTGCGGCTCATCCGCATTTTTTTAACGCAGGCTTTGCGCGATGGGTTTTTTCATGCCGATATGCATCAAGGCAATTTATTGGTGCGCGATGATGGCACATTGGTAGCGATTGATTTGGGCATTATTGGCCGCCTAGATGGTGATAGCCGCCGTTTTTTGGCCGAGATTCTGCACGGCTTTATCACCCGCGATTATATGAAAGTGGCGCGGGTGCATATGCAGGCGGGTTATGTGCCAGCGCATCATAATGTTGAAGAATTTGCCCAAGCGTTGCGCGCCATTGGCGAGCCTATTCGTGACCAAAACGCGGAAAATATCTCTATGGCGCATTTGCTGACGCAATTATTTGAGGTGACGGGGCAATTTGATATGCACACCCAGCCGCAGCTTTTGCTGTTGCAAAAAACCATGGTGACGGTGGAGGGGGTGGCGCGTAGCCTAGACCCGCAGCTGAATATCTGGGATGCCGCAGAACCAGTGGTGAGCGATTGGATGCACCAATCGCTTGGCCCGCAAGCATTGGTGCGCGATATTACCGATAATGCGGGCGATGCGGTGCGGGCTTTTATCCATTTTCCCGAAACATTGGCGCAACTGCAAACGGGCGCACAAAATCTTGAAAAAATTGCCGATTATATCGCCAAGCCGCGCCGCAAAACCGCACTTTGGCTGGGCGG
>JBPCVS010000137.1:0-3307 GCA_051010295.1 Parvibaculales bacterium
TATCGTGGCTTTGCCCTTATCATCAATATAGGCCAATGTGTGTTTCATCCAATTATCATCATCGCGGTCGGGAAAATCCTCCCGCGCATGGCCGCCTCTGCTTTCTTTGCGTGCCGCAGCACCTTCCACTGTGGCAATGGCTTGCACCATCAAATTGTCAAACTCCAATGTCTCAATTAAATCAGAATTCCAAATAAGCGAGCGGTCAGTTACGCAAATATCATCCATTGTGTTGGCCAATTTTTGCATCACGCGACACCCTTCGGCCAACACATCGCCCGTGCGAAACACCGCGCAATTTTCTTGCATGGCTTTTTGCATCGCCAGCCGCATTTGCGCGGTCGGGGTTTTGCCATTGGCGGTGCGAAAACGCTCCAGCCGCGCCAACGCGTTTTCACCCGCATCTTTGGGCAAGCTGGGGTGGCTCTCATTATTGATTGTCTCGCTGGTGCGCATGGCGGCGGCGCGGCCAAACACCACAAGGTCAATCAGCGAATTAGAGCCCAGCCGATTGGCCCCATGCACCGACACACAAGCCGCCTCGCCAATCGCCATTAGCCCCGACACAATGCGCGCCTCATCATCGGCACTGGGGTTCAACACTTCGCCATGATAATTGGTCGGAATACCGCCCATATTATAATGCACCGTGGGCAACACAGGAATTGGCTGTTTGGTGACATCAACGCCAGCAAAAATGCGCGCACTCTCAGAAATACCCGGCAGACGCTCGGCCAATATATCGGGGTCAAGATGGTCAAGATGGAGATAAATATGGTCTTTATGTGCGCCCACCCCGCGCCCTTCGCGAATTTCAATCGTCATAGAGCGCGACACCACATCACGCGAAGCCAAATCTTTGGCCGAAGGCGCGTAACGTTCCATAAAACGCTCGCCTTCTGAATTGATTAAAATGCCGCCCTCACCGCGTGAGCCTTCAGTAATCAAACAACCCGCGCCATAAATACCTGTTGGGTGAAATTGCACGAATTCCATATCTTGCAAAGGCAAGCCAGCGCGTGCCACCATTGCCGAGCCATCACCAGTGCAACTATGCGCCGAAGTGGCCGAAAAATAAGCCCGCCCATAGCCGCCAGTGGCCAAAATAACCTGCTTGCCCTGAAAGCGATGCAAACTGCCATCAGCCATATTAAGCGCGGTTACGCCCAAGCAACGCCCCTCATCCATTATCAAATCAAGCGCGAAATATTCAATAAAAAATTCGGTTTCATGGCGCAAAGATTGGCCATAAAGCGTGTGCAAAATGGCGTGTCCCGTGCGGTCAGCCGCCGCGCAGGTGCGCTGGGCAATGCCCTCGCCAAAATTGGTGGTCATGCCGCCAAAGGGACGTTGATAAATTTTGCCGTCTTCGGTGCGCGAAAAAGGCACCCCAAAATGTTCTAACTCATAAACCGCTTGCGGCGCGTTGCGGCACAGATATTCAATCGCATCTTGGTCGCCCAGCCAATCGGAGCCTTTCACCGTGTCATACATATGCCACCGCCAATCATCATCGCCCATATTGCCCAACGCAGCCGAAATGCCGCCTTGCGCGGCCACTGTGTGTGAGCGCGTGGGAAAAACTTTAGACAAACAGGCGGTTTTAAGGCCGCTCTGCGCACAGCCCAAAGCAGCGCGCAAGCCAGAGCCGCCCGCGCCCACCACGACAACATCAAATTGATGATCTGTAAAATTATAAGCCGCCATTGCTTTATCCACCTATCCGCCAATCACCAATTTTAACACCGCCAGCGCACAGCTAACCCCAAGCGCAAGCGCGAAAAAATTATTCGCAATCAGCACCGCCAATTTGAGCGCGGGGCGATGAATATAATCTTCAACCACACTTTGCAAACCCAGCCGCATATGCCAGCTCATTGATATAATAAATAAAAGAGCCACCACCCCAACCAATGGCTGGCCAAGAAAAGCGCGCATCTGCGCGTGGGTGGCATCAATATGGGTTACAATGCCAACCACAAAAAACAAGCTAAGCGGGATATTGGCCAGCGCGGTAACGCGTTGCATCCAAAAATCGCTGGTGCCTTTTTTGGCCGCACCCGTGCCGCGCACCCGCGCCAATAATGTTTGCATAGGGGGTGTTTGCCTATTATCCATCACAAAACTCCCATATAAAAATAAGCCGCCAGCCAAACCGCCAAAGTTAAAACAAGCGGCATTATGGCCGACACCCACGCCAAAATCTCAACATTTTTTAGCCCAAAGCCCAACCCCATATCCCAAACAAAATGGCGCAAGCCGCCAAACATATGGTGAAACAATGCCCAGCTATAGCCAAACAGAATAAGCCGCCCATACCAAGCCGAAGCGGTTTCTTGCACCAGCATATAGGCTTGCGGTGTGTTGCTGGCCGCCGCCAACAGCCACCACGCCAACAGCAAAGTGCCACCATAAAGTGCCAGCCCTGTGGCGCGGTGCAAAATTGACAACGCCATTGTCAGCGTCCAGCGATAAATCTGAATATGCGGCGATAATGGCCGCATCATTGGCTTTTTCTCAGACACATCTTCAGACATCAAAACCCCCTCATCAATTACTGCAATTCTTATACAATAAATAACATTGATTTCCAATCAGCCATTGCCCAAAGCAAACTTTAAGCCGCACGCGGCTTGGTGAGGTGTTTTTCAATCAATGTTTCGGCAATTTGCACCGCATTAAGTGCCGCACCTTTGCGTAAATTATCGGCCACCACCCATAGGCTCAGCCCATTTTCCACAGTCGGGTCAGTGCGCAAACGCGACACAAAAACCTCATAAGTGCCAACGCAATCAAGCGGTGTCATATAGCCGCCATCTTCGCGCCTATCCACCACCAACACGCCTTTGAAAGCCTGTAAAGCGGCACGTGCCGCCTGTTCGCTAATCGGTTTTTCAAACTCAATCGTCACCGCCTCGCTATGGCCAACCATAATTGGCACCCGCACACAAGTGGCCGATAAGGCAATGGCGGGGTCCACAATTTTTTTGGTCTCCATCACCATTTTCCACTCTTCTTTGGTGCTGCCATCGGGCATAAAATCATCAATATGCGGAATCAGATTGAACGCAATTTGCTTGGTAAAATGTGTTCGCTCAATCGGGTCATTGACAAAAGTGCTGCGCGTTTGGGCAAATAATTCATCCATGCCAGCATTGCCCGCACCAGAAACCGATTGATAAGTCGCCACCACCACGCGCTTAATGGTCGCCAAATCATGCAACGGCTTTAGCACCATCACCAGCTGCGCGGTTGAGCAGTTGGGATTGGCAATAATGTTGCGCGCCCGATAGCCCGCCAAAGCCGA
>JBPCVS010000138.1:0-21572 GCA_051010295.1 Parvibaculales bacterium
TGAGCAAAACAAACGAATGTAAGCGCAGTGTCATACTAAAACTGGATAAACAGGAAATCATTGGTGCTTGGGATGAGGTAATATCGGCCTTAAAAGATGCCATTCATTTTTTCAAAACGAGCTACAAGATACCAGCTTCAAAACTTTTGCCTTACGATTCTCTCTTGGTAACATTTGCTTATTTTTTCTTGCGACATAAAGAAAGCCCAACATTAGAACAACGTCCCTATCTTGTGGATTTTTTCTGGCGTATGTCTTTGTCGGAACGTTATTCAAGTGCTGTTGAAAGCCGTTTAGCACAGGATATTAGACGTATTGACCGAATCCTTGCAGGTGAAAAACCAGATTATCAAGGGATTCAACTACGGCTTGATGGCGAACAAGCATTAATTGATACCCATTTCAGTGCGGGGGCAAGCTATTGCAAGGCGGTTATGTGTTTATTGGCATCGAAAAACCCAGAAGACTTCAACAATGGTGCTCTTGTTAATTTGGATAATTCTTTTCTAAAGCCCGCCTATCGTAAAAACTATCATCACTTTTTCCCCAAAGCCTATTTGAAGAAAAAGAACAAATCTAATGAAAATAGTTTGATGAATATCACACTGATTAGCGACCAATTAAACAAGAAAGAAATCAAGACCAGAAGCCCGAATGATTATTTATCAGAGTTCAGAAAAGGTAATGAAGAAAAATTCACCAAAACAATGGCCACGCATTTTATTGATGTAGATAGTGGCTGGCTAGATGAAAATGATTATGAAGCGTTTCTCCGCCATCGGGCGAAAAAGATTTACGCCGCGCTCAAGGAGAAAATGCTTGATTGAGTCAGTTTTTATTCCCCGCGCTTTGCCAAAAGTTTGAGGCGCAGGGCGTTGAGTTTGATAAAGCCTTCCGCGTCTTTTTGGCTATAGACATTATCTTCCTCAAAAGTCACATGGCTTTGCGAATAAAGCGAATTGGGCGATGAACGCGCCACCACCTGCACCCCGCCCTTGTAGAGTTTTAGGGTTACTTCACCGCTAACATGGTGCTGGCTTTTATCAATCAATGCTTGCAACATTTCGCGCTCGGGCGAAAACCACAAGCCATTATAAATCAGCTCGGCATAGCGCGGCATCAGCTCATCTTTCAGATGTGCCGCGCCACCATCTAGGGTAAGCGATTCCATCGCCCGATGTGCGGCCAGCAAAATTGTGCCGCCCGGCGTTTCATATATGCCGCGTGATTTCATGCCGACAAATCTGTTTTCCACCATATCCAACCGCCCAACGCCATGCGCCCCGCCCAACTGGTTAAGCTTTTGCAACAAGGCGGCAGGGCTTAGCTTTTCGCCATCTAAAGAAACCCCATCGCCTTGGGCAAAGCCAATGGTAAGCTCGCATGGCGTATCAGGCGCGGCCTCAGGTGCAACAGTGCGCCCAAACACATAATCAGGGCATGGCGCGGCCGGGTCTTCCAACATTTTGCCCTCGCTAGAGGTGTGCAGCAAATTGGCATCCACCGAAAAAGGCGCGCCACCGCGCTTATCTTTCGGCACGGGAATTTGGTGCTTCTCGGCATAGGCAATCAGCTTTTCGCGGCTGGATAAATCCCATTCGCGCCATGGCGCAATCACTTTAATATCGGGGTTGAGACTATAATAACCCAACTCAAATCTTATCTGGTCGTTGCCTTTGCCAGTCGCGCCATGACACACGGCATCGGCACCGCTTTGCGCGGCAATTTCCACTTGCCGCTTGGCGATAAGCGGGCGGGCAATGGCCGTGCCAAGCAAATAAACCCCCTCATAAAGCGCGTTGGCGCGCAACATGGGAAACACATAATCGCGGGCAAAAACCTCGCGCAAATCCTCAACATAAATTTCTTTTATGCCAAGCATTTGCGCTTTTTGCCGCGCTTGCTCTAATTCAGTATCTGTGCCGCCACCCATGCTGTCTTGGCCTAAATCGGCTGTGAAAGTGACCACCTCGCATTGATAGGTTTCCTGCAACCATTTCAAAATGATTGAAGTATCCAAGCCGCCAGAATAAGCCAGCACTGTTTTTTTAATATCACCCATTTTTAATATCACTCATGCGTTTTCTCCTGCGCGGGTTTTAGCCTGTCCACCATCTACACGCAAGCCGAAAGCCGCCCCCTAGCCAATAGGATTTTTTAATTTTTGCGCCGCCAATTCGGCCATTTTAAGACTGGCCGCGCTAGGCTTCTCGCTGGCTGATTTCAGCTGGCCGCAGGCCGCCATAATATCGCGCCCGCGTGGGGTGCGCACTGGGCTGGCATAACCCGCCCGATTAACAATCTCGCCAAATCGCTCAATGCGCTGCGGCGTAGAACATTCATAAGGCGCGTTTGGCCACGGGTTAAAAGGAATAAGATTTATTTTAGCGGGAATATGTTTGAGCAAGCGCACCAATTCACGCGCATCACTATCGCTATCATTGATGCCTTTGAGCATAACATATTCAAAAGTAATGCGCCGCGCATTGGACAAGCCGGGATAGGCGCGACAGGCGGCCAGCAATTCAGCAAGCGGATATTTTTTATTAAGCGGCACCAGCTCATCGCGCAATTCATCACGCACCGCATGCAGGGAAATCGCCAACATCACGCCGGTTTTTTCGCCCATTGGCGCAATTTCTGGCACCACGCCAGAAGTTGAGAGCGTAATCCGCCGACGGCTAAGCGACAAGCCGCCGCCATCCGATATGGTGTTGAGCGCGGCGGCCACATGGTCAACATTATAAAGCGGCTCGCCCATGCCCATCAGCACCACATTTGTTATGCGTCTTGTCGCACCTGCTACAATCGGCCAGTCGTCCAAATCATCACGCGCCGCCATCAGCTGCGCGGTAATCTCGGCGCTGGTTAAATTGCGCACCAGCCTTTGCGTGCCAGTATGACAAAACCGACACGCCAAAGTGCAACCAATTTGGCTAGACACACATAAAGTGCCGCGCTGGGCTTCGGGGATATAAACCGTTTCTATTTCATAGCCATCGGCCAGTTTGAAAAGATATTTGCGCGTGCCATCGCTGGATATTTGCCGTGCGCTCATTTCTGGCCGATTGAGATTATAAGCCGCACCCAGCGCGGTGCGTAAATCTTTTGGCATGGTGTGCATGGTGTCAAAATCACGTGCGCCATGATGATAAGCCCAACTCCAAAACTGATTAACCCGCATGGCGCGCTGTTTTTCTGGCACACCCAAATCGTGCATCACATTGTTTAGGGCGGCGCGCTCAAAGCCAGCCAAGCTGGTGGGGTGCGGTATGCCAGTTATTTTATTACCAGTCATTTTATCCCTTTAGCGTTTTGGGCAAGCGGCATCAAGGGCGCGCATGGCGGCCGTAAAACCGCGCAATGAATAGCTATCGGTCGTTAATGTGCCACGCGCTGATGTGCCTTTGAAAATCATCCAAAGCCCGCGTTTCATGGCGGTAACCATGCGCGGTTGTTGGCTAATTTTGGCCAGCCACGCCGCCCCATCTGCGCCATTTTGGGCTTGCACGCCAGTAAAAAAAGAAAACTCATCTGCCCCAATTTCTGCAAAAGGTTTTGAGATGGCCGAAAAAGGATAACCGATTCGCACATTTATTTCATTGCGCACCCCTTGTGCTGGGCGGTGGGCAACCGATAAAAACACCTCCCCGCGTTTGGCATTGCGCGGCTCCATTTCGCGGGGTTCGCCAACAATATAACACGTTTTTATGGCACTATCGGTGTCCACAAATAGCCGCCAATCTTTATAAGTGCCTTTCAGAGTTCCGTTGAGAACAAAGGAGGCTTGTGATGTTTGTGCGCCAACGGGTAACATAGTGATAATGGCAAAAATAGTGGCAAGAATAAATGCGCTGATAAATTGGCGCACCCAAACTGGGTTTTGTTTTCTGTGTTGCATTTTGTCACCCTAAACAAAAGCACTGATAATTTCCAGCCTCAATTAGCCTCGCAATTAAGGCGTGTGTTGTGTGCCTGTTTGCCCGCCGGGCATAATGGGTCGGTCGCTAAACCGCCCCAGACTTTGCAGCCTATCATACATCACAATCGCGCCAGCAATTTGCACATTCAAACAAAAGCGCGTGGGAATGCGGATAATATGGTCGCAACGCGCTCGCATGGTGGCGGATAAATCGCCGCGCTCTGGCCCCAAAATATAGGCCGCACAGCGCGGATGGGTGAAGCTTGGCAAATCAATCGCGCTCTCATCTAACTCAATGCCGACAAGCTGGCAGTTTTTTGGCAATACCATATCTTCTGGCGTGTCCCAATCATACCATGGCACATTGTCAGGCGTGCGCGAAGTGTCAGATTTTGCTTGTTTCACGCGATAATGCGCGTTGAGCGTGAACACAAAGCGCGCACCAAAAGCATGGGCAGAGCGCACCAAATTGCCCATATTCATCATTTTTGAGGCACCTTCAATGCCAATGCCAAAATATCCCTTCATTTTACCTCTTCATTTTATTTGGGCTTTGCGTATGATACTAGCCATATGAGACTATGATAGATTAGGGAGATAATAATGAAAGCTGTTTTATGCAAAGAATTCGGGCCACCAGAAACTTTGGTGGTGGAAGATGTGCCATCGCCAGAAGCGGGCGCGGGCGAAGTGGTGCTGGAGGTGCATGCCGCCGCCGTCAATTTTCCCGATGTGCTGATTATTCAAAATATGTATCAGTTCAAGCCGCCCTTGCCTTTTTCGCCGGGTGGCGAAGTGGCTGGCGTGGTTAAAGCGGTCGGTGAAGGGGTTAGCAATCTCAAAACGGGCGACCGCGTCATTGGCTCATGCGGCAATGGCGGTTTTGTTGAAGAGCTGGCCATTAAAGCCGAAAGCTGTATCGCTGTGCCAGACGCGATGGATTTAGAAACCGCTTCGGCTTTGGTGTTGACCTATGGCACCTCGCATTACGCACTTAAAGACCGCGCAGTTTTGCAGGCGGGTGAAAATTTGCTGGTATTAGGCGCGGCTGGTGGCGTTGGATTGGCTGCTGTGGAATTGGGTAAGGCGGCGGGTGCGCGGGTGATTGCGGCTGCCTCTTCACAAGAAAAGCTGGATGTGTGTGTAGAACATGGCGCGGATGAAACCCTGCTTTATCCCAGTGGAGAATTGAGCCGCGAGCAACAACGCGCCCTATCTGACCAAATTAAAGAATTGACCGATGGGCAAGGTGCGGATGTGGTGTATGACCCGGTTGGCGGCGATTATGCCGAGCCTGCTTTGCGGGCAACAAATTGGGAAGGCCGTTATCTGGTTATTGGTTTTGCGGCTGGGCCAATTCCGAAAATTCCGCTTAATTTGGCACTTCTAAAAAGTTGCCAGATTGTTGGTGTGTTTTGGGGCGCTTTTGTGGCACGCAACCCCAAGGCCAATAAAGCCAATTTAGATGAATTGATGCAATTTTATAAAGATGGTAAAATTCGGCCGCATATTTCTGGCCGCTATCCATTGCAACAAGCCGCGCAAGCTTTGCGCCAAATGGCCGACCGCAAAGTAAAGGGCAAAGTGATTTTAACCACTGATTATAATAAATAGGTGTGCTTTTGCCGCTTGCAACCAAACAGGTGAGGCAATAAACTGCGCCACAAATAACACCAATCCACAAAAGCAATAAAGGGAGATTATTATGAAACTGGATTCAGATATTACCGCAATTATCACGGGCGGTGCGTCAGGTTTGGGCGCGGCCACAGGGCGTTTATTTGCCGAGAAAGGCGTTAAAATCGGCATTTTTGACCTCAATGAAGAAAAAGGCGAAGCTTTGGCCAAAGAGCTGGGCGGCTGTTTTGCTAAAGTCAATGTGACCAATGATGAAGAAGTGGATGCTGGCTTTGCCAAAATCCGCGATGCGTTGGGGCAGGAACGTATTTTGATTAACTGCGCTGGCACCGGCAATGCCGCCAAAACCGCCTCACGCGACAAGGAAAGTGGCGAAATTAAACATTTTCCGATTGATGCTTTTAACCTGATTGTGCAGATAAATTTGGTCGGCACATTTCGCTGTATCGCCAAATCTGCGGCTGGTATGATGACGCTTGACCCGTTGCCATGTGGTGATCGCGGCGCGATTGTCAACACGGCTTCGGTGGCTGCCGAAGATGGCCAGATTGGGCAAGCCTCTTATTCGGCTTCAAAAGCGGGTGTGGTTGGCATGACTTTGCCGATTGCGCGAGATTTATCGCGTGAGGGGATTCGCGTGAACACTATTTTGCCGGGCATTTTTGACACGCCACTTTTGGCGGGCGCACCAGATAATGTGCGCCAAGCATTGGGTGCGATGGTGCCTTATCCACCGCGCCTAGGCATGCCAGAAGAATATGCTAAATTGGCCACCACCATGTGTGAGGTTAATTATTTCAATGGCGAAGATGTGCGCCTTGATGGGGCTATCCGCATGGCACCGCGCTAGCATTATGCACTTTTTATATATCGCGGTGCGCACTTGCTTGCAAAGCAAGCTGGGCGATGCGCCAAGTTTTGTCTGATTGTTTTTCCATCAGGTAACGGGCTTTGAAACCCGCGCCCTTATCATCAATGATAAGCACGGTTTGCACCCGCCGCTCTCTTTTGCCTTCAATTTTATAGGCTTGTGCTGGAAAACTGATATTTTGGGCATGATACATGGCACGATATTGGCCGCGCATCATACGCATAAATTGCGCGGCATCACGATATTTTGCGCGCATATCAGGCGCGGCATAGGCAAAAGCGGCTTGCGCGTTTTGCGTGTGAAAAGCACTAATCTGGCTTTCAATCACTTTACGAATGGCAATATCGTGCGGGCGTAACTGGGTGGTGATGTGCGCTGTGCGGCGCGATTGAAACAGAGCAACCCCGCCCGCCAGTGCGGCTAATCCGAATATGATAATTATATCACGGCGCGTCAGGGCCGATTGCGCAGACATTATTTTTTCTTACGTTTAGGTGTTTTGGGTTTTGTTTTTGGTTTCGTTTTTACCGCTCTTTTTTTGCCAGCCGCACTTTTTTTGCCTGCGGCACTTTTCGCTTTGCCTGCGGCGCTTTTTTTGCCTGCAGCGCCGGCTGTTTTATCCATAAAACGCGCCAGCACAATATCCAATTCGGACACGCCGCCCGCATCATGGGTGGTCAAAGTCACCTCAACATTTTTATAGATATTCGTCCATTCTGGGTGATGGTCAAGCTTTTCTGCCTGTAGCGCGACACGATTCATCCAGCCAAAAGCCGCGTTAAAATCGGCAAATATGAATTTTTTATAAAGTGCATCACGACCGCGTTGTTTTTTCCAGCCGTTCAATTTCGCCAACGCAGTGCGTTGCTGTTTGGGGGTTAATTTTTTTTCTATTTTATCTGACATCTATTTTCTCCAAATTATGGGCAGATATTGGGCGCGCGCAAATGCACGGCTTCAATATCGGCCAAAATTTCTTCTGTTAGCTCCACTTCAATGCTGGTGACGGCTAGTTTCAACTGCTCCATTGTGCGCCCCCCGATGATATTTGAGGTCACAAAATCGCGGGTGGTGACAAATTGATTGGCCAGTTGCGAAGCATCTAGCCCATATTTTTTGGCAATCGCCAAATAGCCTTCAATCGCGGCATCAGCCCCGACTGTTTCATAACGTTGCAGGCGGTCAAATAATTGCTTGCGTGAGCCCTCAGGCAAAGCCCCATTTTGATATTTGCCTGTCAAATAGCCTTGCGCCAATGGCGAATAGGCCAATAATCCGACACCTTCTCGGTGAAAAATTTCTGAACTACCAAGCTCATAAAGGCGGTTCAAAAAATTATAGGCATTTTGCACCGACACCATGCGCGGCAGATTTTTATTCATATCGGCATGGTGCAAAAATTTCATAATGCCCCATGGGGTTTCATTGGACAGCCCAAAATGCCGCACCTTGCCGGTTTTTTGCACATCCCCTAACACGCCCAAAATATCTTCAATGCGGTTTTTTTCGTCGCCAATATGTTTATAGCCCAAGCCGCCGCCAAATAAATTCATCGGGCGGTCTGGCCAGTGTAATTGATATAAATCAATATAATCGGTTTGCAGGCGTTGCAGGCTTTTTTCAACCGCTTCTTCAATTTGCGCACGGCTTTGTTCGGTATTGCCGCCATCATTGCGCAACCATGTGAGGTTAGAGCGGCCTGCCACTTTGGTGGCCAATATCAGCTTGTCGCGATTGCCAGTTTTTTGTAGCCATGTGCCGATAATTTCTTCGGTTTTGCCTTGCGTTTCGGCTTTTGGCGGCACGGCATACATTTCTGATGTATCAAAAAAATTAACGCCCATATCAAGTGCGTAATCCATTTGTTCGTGGCCTTCTTCTTCGGTGTTTTGCTGGCCCCAAATCATTGTGCCTAAACAAATTTCACTCACCATAATATCAGTATGGCCTAGCTTACGATATTCCATAATCAGTCCTATTGTTTGTTGTTAAGTTAAATATGCGTCCTTTATTTTGCCATTTGCGCCAATAGTTTTTCAACCGTCGGCAACATTCGCGCTACAATAATTTTAATGCCCTCCACATTTGGATGAATCCCATCATCCAGATTTAAGTTTTTCTGAGCGGCAACGCCATCAAGAAAAAATGGATAATAGACAAGTTTATATTGTTTGGCTAGTGCGGGATAAAGCGCGTTAAATTGCTGACCATAAACCTGCCCCATATTGGGCGGTGCAAGCATACCCACCAGCATAATGGCAAAATTACGCGCCTGTAAATTTTCAATGATTGCCGCCAAATTGCGCTTGGTGAGCTGCGGGTCAATGCCGCGCAAAGCATCATTAGCACCAAGTGCGACAATGGCGGCTTGTGGGCTATCCGATTTATCAGGCACCGACCAATCCAGCCTTATGCGCCCGCCCGTTGAAGTATCGCCAGAAACGCCAGCATTGATAAGCCGCACCTGATAGGCTTTGGCACGCAAGGCTTGTTCTAGCTGCGGCACAAAACCCGCCTGCGGCGGCAAGCCATAGCCTGCCGTCAAACTATCGCCTAACACAATAATTTCTGTAGCCATGTTATTTTGGGGTGCCGCTTGTGCAGTTTGTGCAGATGTCCAAACCCCAACATTTGCAGCAGCTAAAACGCTTGCGCCAGCTAAAATAGATGACAGGGTTTGCCGCACCCAACGTTTGATATATAATATGCGGGTCATATTCATAATGGCGAATTCCTTTCCGCTGGATGAGATAAATGCACGATACTGCAATCAAGATAGAAAATCTGCATGTTACTTTGCGCAATCGTGCTGGTGCGGTTGATATATTGCGCGGTATTGACCTCACAGTAAAGCGCGGTGAAACGCTCGCGCTGATTGGGCCGTCGGGCTCAGGCAAGTCAACCTTGTTGATGGTGCTGGCTGGGCTAGAGCCGCCCACGCAAGGGCGCATTATGGTTGATGGTTTTGATTATAGCACCATGAGCGAAGATGCGCTGGCGCGTTTTCGCCGCCGCCATATTGGTATTGTGTTTCAATCTTTCCACCTTGTGCCGACTATGACAGCTTTGGAAAATGTGACTTTGCCGTTGGAATTGGCGGGCGAAAGCGATATGTCGCAAGCCGAAAAATTGCTCAATGAGGTTGGGCTGGGGGCGCGCCACACCCATTATCCAGCGCAATTATCAGGTGGCGAACAACAGCGCGTGGCCATTGCTCGTGCGCTGGTGGCCAATCCGCCGGTGCTTTTTGCCGATGAGCCAACGGGCAATCTTGACCTTAAAACGGGCGCGGCCATTATGGATTTAATCACTGGTTTGGCGGCACAGCGCGACACAACTTTGCTGTTAATCACCCATGATGTTGAACTGGCCAATCGTGCCAGCCGCATTTTGACGATGCGCGATGGCTGTTTGGAGGCCGCGCCATAATGCCGCCCGAAAATCTTAAAAGAATCGGCTGGTGGTTGGCCTTCAAATTGGCGCGGCGCGAATTGCGCGGCGGCTTATCAGGCTTTCGCATTTTTTTATTGTGCCTTGTGTTAGGCATCAGCACCATTGCTGCGGTTGGCTCGCTATCGGCCTCGCTGGTGGCGGGGTTGCAAGCGCAAGGCCAACAAATTTTGGGCGGCGATGCAGATTTTCGGCTGTTGCAACGCGAAGCTTTTGACAATGAAAAAATCTGGCTCAACCAGCAAGGCGCGGTGTCAATGGTGGCCACTTTGCGTGCTATGGTGCGGCTGCCAGATGATGCCAATAATATGTTGGTGGAGGCCAAAGCGGTTGATGCCGCCTATCCATTTTATGGCCAAGTGCAGCTGTCGCCAAAAATGCCGCTGGCCCGTGCGCTGGCACGCCAGAGCGATGGTTCTTATGGCGCGGTGGCGGAAGCGGGGCTGTTTGCGCGGCTGGGGGTTGGGGTTGGCGATAAATTAAAATTTGGCAATGCAATGGTTACATTAACCGCCAAATTGCTGGAAGAGCCTGACCGCACTTCAGGCGGTTTTCCGGTTGCGCCACGCTTGCTGGTGAGTGAGCCCAATTTGCGCGGCACGGGGCTGTTGCGGCCCGGCAGTTTGATAAATTTTCACTACCGCATAAAGCTGGGCGACAACGCCTCTGCCGCGCAGTTGGCAGTGCTGGCGCACAGCGCGGGTGAATTATTTCCCAATGCGGGCTGGCGCATTCGCGACCGCTCCGATGCCTCGCCCTCTTTGCGCCGTTTTATTGAGCAGTTGGGGCTGTTTCTCACTTTGGTTGGGCTTACGGCTTTGGTGGTGGGCGGGGTTGGCATTGGCAATGCGATTTCTGCCTATTTGCACCAACGCCGCGAGACCATCGCCATCATCAAAGCATTAGGCGGGTCGGGGCGGTTTATTTTCCGTATCTATGCCGCGCAAATTGCGGTGCTAACGATGTTAGGCGTGGTGTTGGGTTTAACGTTAGGTGCGGCCACGCCCTATTTGATTAAAAGTTTTTTTGGCGCGTTATTGCCGATTGATTTGCTGGTTCAATTTTATCCGCGCCCGCTTTTAACGGCGGCGGGGTTTGGCATTTTATCGGCCAGTGCTTTCGCGCTTTGGCCACTAAGCCGCGTTGAAAATATGCCAGTGGCGGCTTTGTTTCGCGACCGCATTGAAACGGCTTTTGAGCCGCCCGCCCGCCGCTATATGTTGGCTATTGCGGCTTGTTTTGCAGGGCTTATCGGCTTGGCTTTATTGATTTCTGAGCGGCGCGATATTGCTTTGTGGTTTTTGCTTGGTGTGGCGGTGGCTTATCTGGCTTTGCGTGTTGCCGCCTATATAATTGTTGCCCTTGCGCGGCGCATGGGCCAGCCGCCGCGCAGCATAAGGAATCTGCGCCGCCCAGAGTTGCGCATGGCACTCAGCAATATCACCCGCCCCAACGCGCCAGTGCGTGCCATTGTGTTATCCATTGGCTTATCGGTTACTTTGCTGTCGGCTATTTCTATGGTAGATGGCAATATCACGCGGCAGATTGAGGGCAATTTGCCCACCCGCGCCCCGAGTTTTTTTCTACTGGATATTACGCCTGCGCAAATTGCTGAAGTGTTGGCTGTGGCGCGGGCTAGCCCGGGCTATGTGGCGCATGAAACCAGCCCGATGTTGCGCGCCCAAATTAGCGCGGTTAATGGCGTGGGTGCCGCGCAATTTGTGCCAACGCCTGATAGTGCGTGGGCGTTGCGCGGCGATCGGGGCATAACCTATGCCAGCACCGCGCCTTTGGGTGGAGAGATTGTCGCGGGCCAATGGTGGGCTGCCGATTATCAAGGCGCGCCTTTGGTGTCGCTGGATGCCGATATTGCACGTGGCTTTGGCGTAACTTTGGGCGATACATTGCGCGTCAATGTGTTGGGGCGACCGATTACCGCCACCATTGCCAATTTGCGCAAAATTGACTGGTCGTCTGGCGGTATGAATTACATTATGGTGTTTTCGCCAGCCCCTTTAGATGCCGCACCGCATAGCTATTTGGCGACGATTACTTTGCAACCCGAAGTTGAAACCAATTTTGCGCGGGCAATTTCGCGGCAATTTCCCAATGTCACATTGATTCGCGTCAAAGAGGCGATTGAGCTGGCCGCCAGTATTTTGAGCGATTTGGCGTTGGCCATTCGGGCAATGAGTGTGGTGTCTTTGTTGGCGGGCATTTTGGTATTGGCGGGCGCGATTGCCAGCGGCCACCATTTGCGGCTTTATGATGCGGTGATAATGAAAGTGCTAGGCGCAACGCGCTGGCGCATTATGGCGGCTTTCGCGCTGGAATATGCCATTATGGGGCTGGGCGCGGCACTCATTTCGGCAGTGGCGGGCGGCATTGCAAGCTGGGCTTTGGTGGCGGGCGCAATGCAAACGCAATGGGTGTTTTTGCCGGCAACGATGGCCTTCACCATTTTGGGCGCGGTGGGTTTGACTGTTATATTGGGGCTTATCGGCACTTTTGTTGTGCTATCTGCGCCAGTCGCGCCTGTTTTGCGCACTGAATAATATATGCGTAATATAATCCCCGCATAAAAGCCTTGAAAATGACATTTTTTAGGCCGATACTAGGCTGAAATGAAAAGCATGAAAGTTTTATAAATTAAAAAATTTATTATAAATCAGTATGAGAGGATACAACATGGCTGATAAAGGGACGCAAGAAAATCTCACAAACCCATCTGTTGCCGCACAACAGATTGATGAAGGCCTGCGGATTTACATGACTAAAGTGTATAATTATATGGCCGCCGGGTTGGGATTAACCGCGCTGACCGCCTATTTGGGCGTTGCTTCTGGCCTGTATCAGGCGATTGCCGCTACATGGCTTATCTGGGTGGTAATGTTTGCCCCGCTCGGCATGGTGCTGTGGTTGAGTGCGCGCTTGCCCAAAATGACAGCGCGGCAAGCCCAAACGATGTTTTGGCTATATGCCGCATTGATGGGGCTGTCATTATCTTTTGTGTTGTTGCTTTACACGGGTGAATCTGTGTTTCGCACTTTGCTGGTTACGGCTGGCGCATTTGGCGCACTCAGCCTATATGGTTACACCACCAAACGCGATTTAAGCGCGATGGGGGCTTTTTTGTTTATCGGCTTGGTGGGCATTATTCTGGCCATGATTGCCAATTTTTTCATTGCCAGCACCGCTTTGCAATTCACTATTTCGGTGATTGGTGTGTTAATTTTTGCGGGTCTGACCGCCTATGATACGCAATCTATTAAACGCATTTATCATGCTGGCGACACGCGTGAAATAGCCGAAAAGAAAGCAGTCATGGGCGCGTTGCGGCTGTATCTTGATTTTATCAATATGTTTTTGTTCCTATTGCAATTTATGGGTAACCGCGACTAAAGCTTTAATTAACTTTAATTAACAAGGCGCAAATTGCGGTGGGTAAAAAACCGCATCAGTTGCGTCAAATTATGCCCGCGCCGCAATATGCGCCCATCCATGCCGTGCAATATATATTGGCCTTGCTTGCGGCGCAGTGCTGGTATTTTAGCGATATTATAAAGCGGCACTTCGCTGGTGCGCCGAAAAATTGAAAAATAAGCCGCCTCGTGTCCATCACCCAGTGCATAGTCGCGCCAGTTTCCATTGGCGACTTCACGGCCATATACCCGCATTAATTCACTCAACTCAGCGCGGGTCCACATAATGCGCCCGCTTTGCTTAAATTGCCGCTCACGCTCATAAGCCCGCTCGCGCTCATAAGCATTGGCAACAATAATAAGTGGTTTGGTTTTTGCCATCGCCCACATGGTGGCTTGTTTGCGGGCATTATGCAAGCGTGATTATAAATCTAAAATGCCCTTAAAATGCCCTAATTTTGCCTTGCTTGCGACACAGTAGGCGGCCATTTTGGGGGTGCTGGCAAGGTTTGATACGAGATTCTTCCTCCCCATTCGGTTAGGCCTTGCTGGCTTTTTCTCCCATCTTATTTTATTTCATCTTGTCATTGGTGCGGTGGTCGCTTAAGGGATATACATGATTGAGGTTGCACATCTGAGCAAACAATTTGGCGATTTTACTGCCGTTGATGATTTGTCTTTTACAGTCGGTCGCGGCGAGGTGGTTGGCTTTCTTGGCCCCAATGGAGCAGGAAAATCAACCAGCATGAAAATGCTAACCGGCTTTTTGCGCCCCAGTGCAGGCACCGCGCATATTTGCGGTTTTGATGTTGGGCGCAATTTGCTATGTGCGCAAGCCCATTTTGGCTATTTGCCCGAAGGCGCGCCTGTATGGCCAGATATGACACCGCGCCAATTTTTGCAATTTGTCACGGATATTCGGGGGTTGGATAAAAGCCAAGCACACACCGCCCGCCAACAGGTGATTGAATTAACCCAACTGCAAGCCGTGCTAGACCAGCGCGTGGATACATTGTCTAAAGGCTATCGCCGCCGCGTGGGGCTGGCACAAGCCATTGTGCATAATCCTGATGTGTTGATTATGGATGAGCCAACTGATGGGCTTGACCCCAATCAAAAAGCGCATATCCGCAACGCCATTCAAGATATGATGCATGATAAGGCGATACTCATTTCCACACATATTTTAGAAGAAGTTGAAGCCATTTGCACCCGTGCGATTATTATCAATGATGGGCGCATTGTCGCACAAGGCACGCCATCACAGCTGGCCAGTCGCTCGCAATTTGCTGGCGCGGTGCTGTTGGTGGCCGATAGTGTAAAGGCCGACCATATTGAGACAATTTTACACCAAAATTTGCCCGATGGGGTGCGTATGACACAAACCCAAATTGGTGATGAAACGCGGTTTTCACTTTTTCCCGCCCAATCTGATACGCAAAAGGCTGATACGCAAAAACCTGATACGCAAAAAAGCGCGGCTTTATTGCAAAAAGTACAAAATCTGGCCGCGCACCATAGCTGGCCTGTGCGGGCTTTGGCGTTGGAAACTGGGCGGCTGGATGATGTGTTTGCGCGGCTTACAGGGGCGGGTGAAACCCCACCCCAAAACAAACAGAGCAATAGATGATGCGCCAGCTTGCCACCATTATTGGCCGCGAATTTGTGGGCTATTTTGCAACCCCTCTAGCGGTCATTTTTATACTCATGTTTTTGCTCGCCAATAGTTTGATGGTGTTTTATTTGGGTGATTATTTTGCCATTGGACAGGCTGATTTGGTGAGCTTTTTTATGTTTCACCCATGGCTTTATTTATTTTTTCTCCCGGCCATTTCCATGCGCCTATGGGCTGAAGAAAGAAAACATGGCTCCATTGAATTATTGCTTACTTTGCCGGTGCCGCTTTGGGTGCTTGTGTTGGGCAAATATCTTGCGGCACTGGCTTTTTCGGGGCTGGCACTCATGTTAACTTTTCCCATCTGGTTAACCGTCAATTATTTAGGCGCGCCTGATAATGGGGTCATCACCGCCAGCTATTTTGGCAGTTTAATGTTGGCGGCAGGTTATCTGGCGATTGGGGCTTGTGTTTCGGCCTGCACAAGCAACCAAGTGATTGCTTTTGTGGTGGCGGTGGTGGTGTGCTTTATGTTCACTGTCTCTGGCGCACCTTTGGTGGTTAATGTGTTGCAGGGCTGGGCCGCGCAAAATTTTATCAATACATTAGCTGGCTTTAGCCTCCTCACGCATTTTCGTGCCATCACAGCAGGCGTTATTGATATGCGCGACTTGGTGTTTTTCATCAGTTTGATTATCATGTTTTTAGTGGCCAATATTATTGTGCTTGACCTTAAAAAAGGCAATGCTACCCGCCGCACCAATCCCTATATGGTTGCGTTTATTTTATTGCCGATAATTTTTGTCGCCCTCAATATGCTGGCGGCTAATAGTTTGCGCTCGGCACGTTTTGATTTAACCGAAAAACAATTATTTACACTCAGCCAAGGCAGCAAAAATATCCTGCAAGGGTTGAGCGAAGCCGTCACACTCAAATTTTATTATTCGCAAAAACTGGCCAGCGATTACCCACCAATTCGCCTTTATGCCCAAAATGTGCACGACATGTTGGCAGAAATGGCCGACCATGCCGATGGCCGCATACAGCTTGAAATAATTGACCCCACGCCCTTTTCTGAGGTGGAAGATCGTGCCGTGATGCAGGGGCTGGTTGCTTTGCCTGTGGCTGATGGTGAGGCACTTTATTTTGGCCTTGTCGGCACTAATCTGGTGGATAATGTGGAAGTCATTCCCTATTTTGCCGAAGAAAGGCAAGAATATCTAGAATATGATTTAGCACGCTTGATTTATAATTTGTCGCACCCCGAAAAGCCCGTGCTAGGCGTTATTTCTAACCTGCCGCTTGATACGGGGGCGGGTGGGGTGTTGGCCGCCATGCGTGGGCAATCGCAACCTTTTCTTATTTATGCCGAATTGACCGACCGCTTTGATGTGCAATTTATTGACCCGCAAGCGGTTACAATCCCAAAAAAAATTGATGTGCTGTTGCTTGCCCATCCGCGCCCCCTCACCGATTGGCAGGCTTATGCGGTTGACCAATTTATTATGCGCGGTGGCCGCGTGCTGGCTTTTATTGACCCGCAATCTGAAGTCAGCCTAACCGCAGGGGCAAATGGCCAGCCGCTCAAAGGCTATAGTGAGCAGTCTAATTTGCCAAAACTGATGCGCCAATGGGGGGTGGTAATGGCTGATGAACTTATCATTGCCGACCGCGCTCGCGCCCAACGCGTGGCCAGCGGGCGCGATGCGCGCCGTGCTGTGAGCGATTATATTTTGTGGATGGCACTTGAAGATACAGAGATGAACCAAGATGATTTAATCACCGCGAACATTGACAGAATAAATGTTGGCACGGTTGGTGCGCTTGTGCCTTTGGCCGATGCCAGCACAATTTTCACACCTTTAATTACCTCATCTGATGATGCGATGTTGGTGCGCCGTGATTATGTGTTGGGTGCGCCCACGCCAGACGCTTTATTGCGCGGCTTTGTGCCGACGGGCAAAAATTATGTTATTGCGGCACGGCTAACAGGTGCGGTGGCGAGTGCTTTTTTGGCACCCCCCAAAACCCCCAACACACGCAGCCAACAGGCAAAACCAAGCCAACACATAAAACAAATTGATAGGGCGCATATTATTGTGTTTGCCGATAGCGATTTTTTTGATGATAGATTTTGGGTGAGTGCGCAAAATCATCTGGGCCAAATTTTTGGTGTGCCGATTGCTGATAATGGCAAATTTTTGCTCAATGCGGTTGAAAATATGATGGGGTCAAGCGATTTGATAAGCTTGCGTGGGCGCGAGCGCATTGCGCGTCCTTTCACGCGGTTTGAAGCTTTGCGGCGGCTGGCCGAGTCGCAATATCTAGAGCAAGAAGAAAAACTTATTTTACGCATTGAAGCCGCCCAAGCTGAGCTGGACGCATTGGAGCAAAGTGGCGAAAAGCTGACGCAAGTTGAGGCACTGGCGCGAAAATTGCGCCATGAATTGCTGGGTGCGCGCAAAGCTTTGCGCAATGTGCAAGGCAATTTGCGCCGCGATATTGATGCGCTGGCCAGCCAGCTAACATGGCTTAACATTTTATTTATGCCGCTTGTGGTGGTGGGGCTTGCTGTGATGCGTAGCCGCCAGTTGCACCGCCGCACAAAAGCCGCCCGCCTTGCTGGTGGTGCGGATATAATGAAACGGAGCGCGTGATGGACATTATGCGCGGGGTTAAAATTTTAGCGATAATTGCCGCCCTTAGCGTGGGGCTGATGTTATTTGTCACATTGACACAAGAGCGCGTTAATCGTGCCGATGTGCCGCCCAAATTGATTGATGAATTGGCGTTGGACAAAGTGGCACGGCTGGAAGTTACGCATGGGCTAGGCTTGTCGGGTGAGCGTGTTTTTAATTTCAGGCGTAGTGGCGGCCAATGGTTTTTGGCCGAGCGTCATAATTATCCCGCCCACCAAGAATTGGTGAATGAAACATTATTGGCACTGGCCGATATTGAATTATTGGAAGCGCGCACCGCCAATCCCGATTGGCATCGGCTATTGGGGCTGGTTGCACCCGAAAATATCGGCAAGGCTATTCGCTTTCGCTTATATGATGGCGCGGGTGATGAATTAGCTTCTATATTGCTTGGTCGTTCTCAGCAAAGCGAAGCGGAAAATGTGCAAGATGTTCAAAATTTTTCTCAAATTTCAGATTATTTTTATATTCGCAAAGAAGGCGATGCGCAAAGCTGGCTGGCAAATGGTCGCTTGCCGCGCAGTCCAGAACGGGCGGCATGGTTATCGCCACACCTGCCCAGACCCGACCGTGCTGCGCTGGCTTATCTGACAATTAACAATAATGATAATAAAGAAAAAACGCGCTTTGATATGCGGCAGGAAACCGCCAAAATCTGGCTTGACCAGTTTTATGCGTTGCGCCCCGATGAAATTGCCCCGCGTTCTGATATTGAATTTGAGGCGGGTAAAAGTTTTACCCTCAGCACAATCTCTGGCTTGACCATAGATTTTGAGGTGGTTGGCGTGGCCACAACGGTTTGGCTGGCGGCGCGGGCAGAATATATAAACCCAAAAAATATGCCAAATAATGCAGACAATGGAGAAGCAACCAGCGCGGCCGAGCTTATCAATGCGCGTTTTGCAAATTGGGCTTATCGTTTTCCCGCCTCTGCCGCACCAATTTTGTTCCCCGAAGCGATTTATTTTAATCACGCATTATCTGACCAGTGATTTGCGATTAACTGGCCAATCGCCGCAATACATAAGGCAAAATACCGCCATTGAGGAAATAATTAACCTCATCGGCTGTATCAATGCGGCTTTTCAAAGTGATTATGCGCGTTTTGCCGGCTTTATTGCTTATCACCATTTTATAGTTGGCGCGGGGGCGGATTTTGCCACCCAGCCCCTCAATGCTAATGGTTTCCGTGCCGTTTAGCTTCAAACTTGCCCATGTGGTTTTGCCTGTAAATTGCAAGGGCGCAACCCCCATGCCGACCAGATTGGAGCGATGGATACGTTCAAAACTTTCGGCAATCACGGCACGCACACCCAAAAGCCGCGTGCCTTTGGCCGCCCAATCGCGGCTGGAGCCTGTGCCATAATCTTTGCCCGCAAACACCACAAGCGGCACATTATTTTTGCGATATTGCATGGCCGCATCATAAATTGGCATAAGTTTGCCCGAAGGCTGATATTTAGTAACCCCGCCTTCTGTGTCACGCACCATCGCATTGCGAATACGGATATTGGCAAAAGTGCCGCGCATCATAATTTCATGGTTGCCACGCCGTGCCCCATAAGAATTAAAATCAAGGGCTTTCACCTTATTATTGCGCAGATATTTACCGGCTGGACTATCCTGTTTTATCGTTCCAGCAGGCGAGATATGGTCGGTGGTGATGCTGTCGCCCAACAAAGCTAAAATACGCGCATTTTTTATCGGTTCAATTTGGGCTGGCTCAGGGGTTAGCCCCTCAAAAAAACTTGGCTTTTGCACATAGGTTGATTTTTTATCCCAGTCAAAAGTCAATCCGCTTTGCGGCTTTACTTTTTTCCATCCCGCATCGCCATTAAACACATTTTTATAGCGCGTTTTGAACATAGCAGGCGTTACACAAGCGCGCACCGTTTCGGCAATTTCTTTATTGCTTGGCCAAATATCTTTCAGATAAACAGGCTGGCCTTTTTTGTCGTGGCCAAGCGGTTGGCTGGCGAGATTGATGTTAACCGTGCCAGCAATTGCATAGGCAACAACAAGCATAGGCGAAGCCAGATAATTGGCGCGCACATCGGGGCTGACGCGGCCTTCAAAATTGCGATTGCCTGATAAAACCGAACTCACGACTAATTTATTTTTGTTAATGGCCTCAGCAATAGGCGCGTCAAGCGGGCCCGAATTACCGATGCAAGTTGTGCAACCATAGCCGACAAGGTTAAACCCCAGCCCGTTTAGAAATTTTTGTAAATTAGCTTTTTTAAGATAATCAGTCACAACTTGTGAGCCGGGCGCGAGCGAGGTTTTTACCCATGGTTTTGCGCGCAATCCTTTTTGAATGGCATTGCGTGCCACCAGCCCCGCACCCAACATAACATCGGGGTTGGATGTGTTGGTGCAAGAAGTAATGGCGGCAATCACAACATCGCCATTGCCAATATCAAATTTCTTGCCCTTAACGGCCACCCGTTTTTTGGCGGCGGCCATTTTAACCCCTTCATTTTTTAAGGCGGTTTTGAAGCCATTGGCCATATCTTGCAATAAAATGCGGTCTTGCGGGCGTTTAGGCCCGGCCAAGCTGGGCTGCACTTTATTAAGATTGAGTTCTAAAGTAGAGGTAAAGACCGGGTCTTTGCTGGCACGGGTGCGGAACATGCCTTGTGCTTTGGCATATTTTTCTACCAATGCAACCCGCGCTTTTGTGCGCCCAGTGGCTTTTAGATAAGTCAATGTGTCATTATCAATCGGAAAGAAGCCGCATGTCGCGCCATATTCTGGTGCCATATTGGCAATGGTGGCTTGGTCTTCCAATGATAATTCATCTAGCCCTGCGCCATAAAATTCAACAAATTTGCCGACCACGCCTTTTTTGCGCAACATTTCAACAATGGTCAGCACAAGGTCGGTGGCGGTGGTGCCCTCAGGCAATTTGCCGCTTAATTTGAAGCCAATCACTTCGGGCAATAACATTGAGATGGGTTGGCCAAGCATAGCGGCTTCGGCCTCAATGCCGCCGACACCCCAGCCCAGCACAGAAAGCCCATTAACCATTGTGGTATGGCTATCTGTGCCAACCAATGTGTCGGGATAGGCCAGCTCAACATTTTTGCCATTTTGACGCGTTTTTTGGGTCCAGACAGTTTGCGACAAATGCTCCAAATTGACTTGATGGCAAATGCCTGTGCCGGGCGGCACGACACGGAAATTTTGAAAAGCGGTCGCCCCCCAGCGCAAAAATTTATATCGCTCACCATTGCGCGCATATTCCAGCGCAACATTTTGTTTAAGCGCGGCTTGCGTGCCGAATTTATCAACCATCACCGAATGATCAATAATTAAATCAACTGGGGTAAGCGGGTTAATTTTTTTCACATTGCCGCCAATATCTTGCATGGCGTTGCGCATGGTGGCCAAATCAACAATGGCTGGCACACCTGTGAAATCTTGCATAAGCACCCGCGCTGGCCGATAGGCAATCTCGCGGGTTGATTTGCGCTTTGTCAGCCACATTTTCACCGCTTTAATATCATCTTTGGTGACTGTGTGGCCATCTTCATTGCGCAACAGATTTTCTAACAAAACTTTCATAGAGTGCGGCAATTTGGCAATGCCTTTAAGGCCATTTTTTTCTGCCGCAACTAAACTATAATAAACATAAGTCTTATTGCCTATTTTCATGTTCTTGCGACACCTAAAACTATCGGGGTGGGTGCTTGTGATTTTTTTGCGTTGCGGCATCGGGGTCTCCTTGCGATAATTATGATTATGCAGTTATAGATTATGAATGACTAATTTTGAAAGGCATATTGCGTTATAATGAATTCTGATAAAAAAGACAAAGATAAAGACAAAGATAAAACTGAAGTGATATTGGACAATATCACTATCAGACGTGGTGCGCGATTGGTTTTGCGCGATTTTAGCCTTGCGATAAAATCGGGCGAAGCATGGGCGGTGCAAGGCGGCAATGGGGCGG